>JAIERD010000082.1 GCA_019747155.1 Pseudomonadaceae bacterium | reverse complement strand
TCGTTGGCTTCCTCTTTGCTGCGCATGGAGCGGGTTTCGTCTTTGTTCGGGTCGTACAGGCGGGTTTCCTGCACCACCTTGCCGCCGTCTTCGATCAGCTCGATCTGCCGCTGCACTTCGTGGTTGATGGCTTTTTCGATAAAGCGGAACGAGTTGACGTTTTTGACTTCGGCGCGGGTGCCGTAGGCGGCCTGGCCAACCGGGCGCACCGAGACGTTGCAGTCGCAGCGCAGCGAGCCTTCGGCCATGTTGCCGTCGCAAATCCCGAGGTAACGAACCAGGGCGTGGATGGCCTTGACGTAGGCGACCGCTTCCTTGGCGCTGCGGATGTCTGGCTCGGAGACGATTTCCAGCAGCGGGGTGCCTGCGCGATTCAGGTCGATGCCGGTCATGCCGTGGAAGTCTTCGTGCAGGCTCTTGCCGGCGTCTTCTTCCAAGTGCGCGCGGGTGATGCCGATGCGCTTGACCGTGCCGTCTTCGAGGGTGATGTCGAGGAAGCCCTTGCCGACGATCGGGTGATCCATTTGGCTGGTTTGGTAGCCCTTGGGCAGGTCGGGATAGAAGTAGTTCTTGCGGGCAAAAATGTTGCGTTCGGCAATCTCGGCGTCAATCGCCAGGCCGAATTTGCAGGCCATGCGCACCGCTTCGGCATTCAGCACCGGCAAGGTGCCGGGCATGCCTAAGTCAACCAGGCTGGCCTGGGTGTTGGGCTCGGCGCCGAAGGTGGTGGCGCTGGCGGAGAAGATCTTCGATTTGGTGCTGAGCTGGGCGTGGATCTCCAGCCCGATAACTGTTTCCCATTGCATGTCAGTGCTCCTCAGAAGCCGCTTGGGGCTTGTGTGTGCCAGGCAGTGACCTGCTGGTATTGATGGGCGACATTCAGCAGGCGGCCTTCCTGGAAGTACGGCGCCAACAGTTGCACGCCGACTGGCAAGCCATCGACGAAACCGGCGGGCATCGACAGGCCGGGGATGCCGGCGAGGTTGGCGGTGATGGTGTAGATGTCTTCGAGGTATTGAGCGACCGGATCGTTGTTTTTCTCGCCGAGTTTCCAGGCCGGGTTCGGCGTGGTAGGGCTGAGAATCACGTCGACTTCCTGGAAAGCCGCGACGAAATCGTTTTTGATCAGCCGGCGAATCTTCTGCGCTTGCAGGTAGTAGGCGTCGTAGTAGCCGGCCGACAGCGCGTAGGCGCCGACCAGAATGCGCCGCTTCACTTCATCGCCAAAACCTTCGGCGCGCGAGCGCTTGTAGAGGTCTTCGAGGTTTTGCGGACTGTCGCAGCGATAGCCAAAACGCACGCCGTCGAAACGCGACAGGTTGGAGCTGGCCTCGGCCGGGGCGATTACGTAGTAGGCGGCAATCGCGTGCTGGGTGTTGGGCAGGCTGATGTCTTTGACCGTGGCGCCGAGTTTTTTCAGCTCCTCGACCACGGCCAAGGTGGCGGCGGCGATGCGCCCATCCAGACCGGCGGCGAAGTATTCCTTCGGCAAACCGATGCGCAGGCCTTTTAGTGGCAGGTTCAGGGCGGCCAGATAGTCATCCAGCGGCTGCTCGACGCTGGTGGAATCTTTCGGATCGAAGCCGGCCATGGCCTGCAGCAACAAAGCGCAGTCGGCGGCCGAGCGTGCCAGTGGGCCGGCCTGGTCGAGACTGGAGGCGTAGGCGATCATGCCCCAGCGCGAGACGCGGCCGTAGGTTGGCTTGATCCCGGTGAGATTGGTCAGCGCGGCGGGCTGGCGGATCGAGCCGCCGGTGTCGGTGCCGGTGGCAGCTGGCAGTAAGCGTGCGGCCACGGCGGCGGCCGAACCACCGGAGGATCCGCCGGGTACGCGGGTCAGATCCCAGGGGTTTTTCACTGCGCCGTAGTGACTCGACTCGTTGGCCGAGCCCATGGCGAACTCGTCCATGTTCAGCTTGCCGAGGGTCACACAACCGGCGTCGGCGAGTTTCTCGACCACTGTGGCGTTGTAGGGGGCGATAAAGTTGTCGAGCATTTTTGAGCCGCAACTGGTGCGCACGCCCAGGGTGCAAAACAGGTCTTTATGGGCGATCGGCGCGCCGAGTAAAGCGCCAGTTTCACCATTGGCGCGACGGGCATCGGCGGCCTTGGCTTGGCTCAGGGCCAGCTCTTCGGTGACGCTGATAAAGCTATTGAGCTGCGGGTCCAGCGCCTTGATGCGGGCCAGCAGGTGGCTGCTCAGCTCGCTGGCGGAGAACTCTTTGGCGGCCAGGGCACGGCTGATGTCGGTCAGGCTGAGTTGGTGCATATCCATTATTCGATCACCTTAGGAATCAGGAATACATGTCGCGCTTGCCACGGCCCCGGCGGGCAGTCGATTAGCATGCTCATCACTCGATCACCTTGGGAACCAGAAACAGGCCCGCTTCAACGGCCGGGGCTATGGCTTGGTAAGCCTCGCGCTGATTGGTTTCGGTGACCAGATCGGCACGCAGCCGTTGAGTGGCTTCCAGCGGGTGAGCCAGGGGTTCGATGCCGGTGGTGTCGACGGCCTGCATGGCGTCGATCAGGCCGAGAATATTATTGAGGGTCGCGGTGGTACGCGGGATATCGGCTTCATTCAGGCCAATTCGGGCCAGGTGAGCGATTTTTTCCACGTCGCAGCGTTCAAGCGCCATCGGGGATACTCCAATAAAACAGCCGCGGCGAAGGGCGAGCAGCTGATTAGGCAAAAAAACTTACGGGCGGTAAATGCAGCGCGGGGCGGTTAAAAGCCGGGATGAGGGCCGCAAGACAGCTAAAAAGCGGCAATCTAACATATTGCCGCCTTGCCCAAAATCCCCGTCGTTGTTAGAGTTTGCGGCACTTTTTTACCTGCGCATGTTTACCTGCGCGCTGCCTAAGGCTCCTTATCCATGTTTAAGAAATTGCGTGGCATGTTTTCCAGCGATCTGTCGATCGACTTGGGCACGGCCAACACCCTGATTTATGTACGCGATCGCGGCATCGTGCTGAACGAGCCTTCGGTCGTGGCTATTCGTACCAGCGGCAACAACCAGAAGAGTGTGGTGGCAGTTGGTACCGATGCCAAACGCATGCTCGGCCGCACGCCTGGCAACATCGCCGCCATCCGCCCGATGAAAGATGGCGTGATCGCTGACTTCAGCGTGTGCGAAAAAATGCTCCAGTACTTTATCAACAAAGTGCACGAGAACAGCTTCCTGCAGCCAAGCCCACGGGTACTGATTTGCGTACCGTGCAAATCCACCCAGGTGGAACGTCGGGCCATTCGTGAGTCGGCGATTGGCGCCGGTGCCCGTGAAGTGTTTCTGATTGAAGAGCCAATGGCCGCAGCCATCGGTGCCGGTCTGCCGGTTGATGAGGCGCGCGGTTCGATGGTGGTCGACATCGGCGGCGGCACCACAGAAATCGCCCTGATCTCGCTGAATGGCGTGGTCTATGGCGAGTCCGTGCGGGTTGGCGGCGACCGTTTCGATGAAGCGATCATCACTTATGTGCGTCGCAACTACGGCAGCCTGATTGGCGAGTCGACTGCCGAGCGCATCAAGCAAGAAATAGGCACGGCCTTCCCAGGCGGCGAACTGCGTGAAGTTGACGTGCGTGGCCGTAACCTGGCCGAAGGCGTACCGCGCAGCTTTACCCTGAATTCCAACGAAGTGCTGGAAGCCCTGCAAGAATCCCTGGCGACCATCGTCCAGTCGGTGAAGAGTGCCCTTGAGCAGTCGCCGCCTGAGTTGGCTTCGGACATCGCCGAGCGCGGCATCGTGCTGACCGGTGGTGGCGCATTGCTGCGCGATCTGGACAAATTGCTCTCGCAAGAAACCGGTTTGCCGGTCATCGTTGCCGAAGACCCGCTGACCTGTGTGGCCCGTGGCGGCGGGATGGCGCTGGAGATGATGGATCGCAACACCATGGATCTGCTCTCCGCCGAGTAAGCCATAAGTGCTAGTCATAAGCTTCAAGCTGTAAGCCGCAAGCCAAGGCGCCGGTCAGGGAGGAAGCCGGCGCTTATGGCTTGCGGCTTGCGGCTTTAGAAGACTTGCCGTTGCAAGGAGCTCATCATCAAACCGCTATTTGCCAAGGGACTTTCACTGGGCGTGCGCCTGTTGGTGCTGACCGTGCTTTCGGTCACGCTGATGTTGGTCGATGCGCGCCTGGACACCCTCAAGCCGCTGCGCAGCCAGCTCGGTCTGGTGCTGACGCCCTTTTATTGGGTGGCGGATCTGCCGGCGCGGCTCTGGCAAGGCGTCAATCAGCAGGTCAGTAGCCACACTGAACTGCTCGCCGAGAACGAAAAGCTCAAAGCCGAAGCCTTGCTGATGCAGCGTCGCCTGCAGAAGCTGGCCACCTTGATCGAGCAAAACGTCCGCCTGCGCGAGCTGCTGAACTCCTCGGCGCTGGTGGATGATCAGGTGCTGGTGGGCGAGCTGATTGGCGTTGACCCTAATCCATTCACCCAGCGTCTGTTGATCGACAAAGGCGAAAAAGACGGCGTGTTTCTTGGCCAGCCGGTGCTCGATGCGCGCGGTTTGATGGGCCAGGTGGTTGAGGTGATGCCCTACTCCTCGCGAGTTCTGCTGCTGACCGACACCACACACAGCATCCCCGTGCAGGTGAATCGCAACGGCTTGCGGGCGATTGCCAGCGGCACCGGCAATCCCGAACGTCTCGAACTACGGCATGTGGCCGATACCGCCGACATCAAAGAAGGCGACCTACTGGTCAGCTCCGGCCTTGGCCAGCGTTTCCCGGCCGGTTACCCGGTGGCGACGGTGAAGGAGGTGATTCACGACACCGGGCAGCCCTTCGCGATTATTCGCGCCGAGCCCACCGCCGCGCTGAACCGTAGCCGCTATGTGTTGCTGGTGTTTACCGATAAACGTAGCGCCGAGCAGCGCGCCACCGATGCGGCGCTGGCCCAGGAAGCCGCCGATAAAGTCGGCGTGGCCGCCGCGATTGCCGCACCTGCCGCGAGCGCCGCGCCCGCGCCAAGTGCGGCGCCAGCTAAACCGGTGAGTGCTGCGCCGGCTAAACCTGTTGTGCCTGCGGGGACTCACTGATGGTTGGCGTACGTCCGCGTAATGCGTGGGTTATTTGGTTCAGCTTTGCCGTGGCGTTGCTGTTGAGTGTGGCGCCGCTGCCAGGCTTTATGGATACCGCGCGGCCGCTTTGGCTGGCGTTGTTCGTCACCTACTGGACGCTGGCACTGCCACACCGTGTCGGCATGACCAGTGCCTGGCTGCTGGGCTTGGCCGCCGATGTGCTGACGGGCTCTTTGCTGGGCTTGAATGCGCTGATTTTGACCTTCATTACCTTTTTGGTGTTGAGCCTGCATCAGCGCCTGCGGATGTTTCCGCTCTGGCAGCAAAGCCTGGTGTTGCTGGTGGTGTTTGGTTTGGCGCAGCTGATTCAACTGTGGCTGAACGCCCTGACCGGTAATCGTCCACCGCCATCGATGAGTGTGATCACCTTCTTGCTACCAGCGCTGATCAGTGCGCTGCTGTGGCCTTGGGTGTTCGGTCTGTTGCGCGCCATTCGCCTGCGCTTAAGCGTTAACTAGCATCGTCGTCACCACCGGGAGCGGTCTGCATGAACAGGCTTTATCTGGCCTCAGGCTCGCCGCGGCGACGTGAATTGTTGACGCAAATCGGCGTGCCATTCAGCACGCTGGCCACCAGCATTGATGAAACTCCACTCGCCGCAGAGCCTGCCGAGATTTATGTCGAGCGTTTGGCGCGGGCCAAGGCCCAGGCCGGTTTGGCGGCGCTGACCAGCCCACTGGGCGCCGTGGTGCTGGGCGCCGACACCAGCGTGGTGTTGGATGGACAAATTCTCGGTAAACCCCTTGATCGCAGCGATGCGCAGGCCATGTTGACGGCATTGTCAGGCCACACCCATCAAGTGCTAACCGCCGTGGCGTTGGCCAGCAGCGAGCGCTGTGAAGTGCGCCTGGTCAGCAGTCAGGTCAGCTTTCGGGTCCTCAGCGCGGCTGAAATCGAGTCCTACTGGGCCAGTGGCGAACCACAGGATAAAGCTGGCAGTTATGCCATCCAGGGCTTGGCGGCGGTGTTTGTCAGTCACCTTGAGGGCAGTTTTTCGGCGGTAGTTGGCTTGCCAGTGTGCGAGACTGCGGCATTGCTCGCTGATTTCGGCATTCCTTGTTGGCAGCGCCCGGACCCCACCCCTATAAGTGAAGCTGCGCATGAGTGAAGAGATTCTGATCAATATCACGCCGATGGAGTCGCGCGTGGCAGTGGTAGAAAACGGTGTTCTGCAAGAAGTGCATGTTGAGCGCACCCAGCGCCGCGGCATTGTTGGCAATATCTACAAAGGCAAGGTGGTGCGAGTGCTACCCGGCATGCAGGCGGCCTTTGTCGATATTGGTCTGGAGCGCGCCGGGTTTATTCATGTCGGCGAAATCGCCACGCGCGATGGCAATACAGCGACTAACGAAACCATCAGCGCCTTGGTGCATGAGGGTCAGAGTCTGGTGGTGCAGGTCACCAAAGACCCAATTGGCACCAAGGGCGCACGCCTGACGACGCAACTGTCGATCCCCTCGCGCTATCTGGTGTACATGCCACGCACCAGTCACGTCGGCATCTCGCTGAAGATTGAAGAGGAAGCCGAGCGCGATCGCCTCAAGCAGGTGGTGGCCGAGTGCGTCGCCGCCGAAGGGATTGCCGAGGTTGGTGGCTTCATCCTGCGCACCGCCGCCGAGGGCGCTGGCGCCGATGAAATTCTCATGGATATTCGTTACGTGCGCCGGCTTTGGGAGCAAATTCGCGGACAGATGCAAACCGCCTCGAGCCCGAGTGTGATTTACCAAGACTTGAGCCTGGCCTTTCGCACCCTGCGTGATCTGGTCAGCCCACGGATCGAGAAGGTCCGCATCGACTCGCGCGAGACCTTCCAGAAAATCGTGCAGTTCGTCGATGAACTGATGCCGGAGATTGCCGGGCGCCTGGAGCACTACCCTGGCGAGCGGCCGATCTTCGACCTGTATGGCGTCGAGGATGAGGTGCAAAAGGCCTTGGAGCGCAAGGTGCCGCTCAAATCCGGCGGCTACCTGATCATCGATCCGGCCGAGGCGATGAGCACCATCGATGTGAATACCGGCGCCTTTGTCGGCCATCGCAATCTCGAAGAAACCATCTTCAAGACCAATCTTGAGGCCGCCATCACCATTGCCCGGCAGCTGCGGCTGCGCAACTTGGGCGGCATCATCATCATCGACTTCATCGACATGGAAGACCAAGAACACCAGCGGCAGGTGTTGCGCACCCTGGAGAAGCAGCTCGAACGCGATCACGCCAAGACCAATATGCTTGGTATCACCGAGCTGGGCCTAGTGCAGATGACCCGCAAGCGCACTCGTGAGAGCCTGGAGCAGGTGCTCTGTGAGCCCTGCAGCAGTTGTCAGGGGCGCGGTAAGCTGAAAACCCCGGAGACCATCTGCTACGAGATCTTTCGCGAGCTGCTGCGTGAGGCGCGCGCCTATCAGGCCGGCGCTTATCTGGTGCTGGCCAATCAAAAGGTCATCGACCGGCTGCTCGATGAAGAGTCGGGCAACGTGGCCGATCTGGAAGGCTTTATTGGCCGTACCATCAAATTTCAGGTGGAAAGCATGTATTCCCAGGAGCAATACGATGTCGTACTGCTCTGAGGCTGCGTCTTGATTAATACCCTCGGCCGTTGGTTGCTGCGTTTACTGCGCGGCGGCGTGGCGCTGGCCGTGTTGTTGTTAATGCTGTTGGCGTTGTATGTCAGCGTCGGCCGCGAGTTGACGCCGATGCTGGCGGAGTATCAAAGCGAAATCGAGACCAAGGCCCAGCAGACCTTGGGGCTTACGCTGCGGATTGGCCGCCTGGAAGGCAGCTGGCGACACTTTGCGCCGGTGCTGTTGGCCCATGATGTGACCCTTGGTGAGGCCGCCAGTGCCTTGCATCTAGAGACCGTGCGGGTGATTCCTGACGTGCTCGGTAGTCTGCTGAGCTGGGAGCTAAAAATTGCCGACCTGCAAGTCGACGGTTTGCGCCTCAATCTGCTGCAGGGCTCGGACGGCCAGTGGACACTGGCCGGTTTGCCAGCGCGCGACCCGGCAACTCCGGCACTGTCGCCGGCCTTGGTGCTGGGCAGTTTGCAGCGGGTGGCGTGGCTGTCGCTGATCAATAGCCAGA
>JAIERD010000569.1 GCA_019747155.1 Pseudomonadaceae bacterium | reverse complement strand
TGCTCGAGCTGCTGAATCCGCGACTGCTGCACCTCAGACAAGCGCCGGGGTTCGGCGCTGCGTTGGGTGAAGGCGTCCCACTGCTCTTGCCAGCCGTGCATCGCCGTTTCCGACTCTTCCAGGCTGGCGGCGGCTTCTTCAGCAGAGGCCGCAGTGAGGGCTTGCTCGGGTTCGAGCTGGGCCAGCTCTTCGGTCAGGTTGGCGAGTAAATCCTGGTCATGGCCCAGGTGCGCCGCGGTTTCTTGCCGGGCCCGTTCGGCCTCGCGCAAGTCATCCTGCAATTGGCGCAAACGCTGCTGGCCGTGCTGAATACTTTGTTCGATGCGGGCGATGTCACCACCGACCGAATAAAAACGGCCCTGCACCGCATTAAACTGCTCGGACAGTTCGTGATGACCGTCGCGCAGCCGCTCGATGCTGGCATCGGCGCTGCGCTGCTCGGCAATCAAAGCCTCGAAGGCGATTTCTTGCTGGGCGATCACCGCTTCACGCTGACCGACCTGCTGATTCAGGCTCTGCCAGCGCAAGGCCGACAGCTGGGCCTTGAGTTCGCGCTCCTGGGCCTTGTACTGCTGGTACTTCTCGGCCGACTGAGCTTGGCGCTGCAACCGTTCGAGCTGGCGCTCCAGCTCTTCACGCAAGTCGGTTAAACGCGCCAGGTTTTCGTGGGTGCGGCGGATGCGGTTTTCGGTCTCGCGGCGGCGCTCTTTGTATTTGGAGATGCCGGCGGCTTCCTCGATAAAGTTACGCAAGTCTTCGGGACGCGCCTCGATCAGCTTGGAGATCATCCCCTGCTCGATGATCGAGTAACTGCGCGGCCCCAGGCCGGTGCCGAGGAAAATATCGGTAATGTCGCGCCGGCGGCACTTAACGCCGTTGAGGAAATAGGTGTTCTGGCTGTCGCGGGTGACCCGGCGGCGAATCGAGATTTCCGCGTAGCTGGCGTATTCGCCGAGCAAGGTGCCGTCACTGTTGTCGAACACCAGCTCGATCGAGGCCTGACTGACCGGCTTGCGGCTGGTGGAGCCATTGAAGATGACATCGGTCATCGACTCGCCACGCAGGTTCTTCGCCGAGCTTTCGCCCATCACCCAGCGCACGGCGTCGATGATATTGGATTTGCCGCAGCCGTTAGGCCCAACCACCGCCGCCATATTGCTCGGAAAGTTGACCGTAGTCGGGTCGACGAAGGACTTGAATCCCGCCAGTTTGATGCACTTTAGCCGCATAGCAATCCGTTTCCCTTGGGCCCTTAGCGCTCGGCCATTGCGGCCAGCACCAGTGTGCAGTTGTGCTGACCGTAGGCCAGCAACACGCTACGAATTTGCTCAGGCTCACGCGCCAACACCGCCTGCAACAAACTGGCAAAGGTGTTGAGGAACTGACTCATCTCGGATTTACGCCGGGCCAGCGCCAGGTGATAAGTGCGGCTGATGGCCGGCAACAGGTTTTCCAGGGTTTCTTGCAAGTACGGATTGTTGGCGAAGGGAAAGGCTGCGCGCATCACATCGAAACTGTTTTCCACAAAGGCGTCGATGTCCTCGCGCGCCGCACTGGCTTGCAACTGCCGCTGTACGTATAGCAGCGGCGCCAAGTCGGCCTCGTTACGCCAGCTGACGGCCACCGCGTTACCCAACACTATGTAAAGCTCCATCACCAGCGCATACAGGCTTTTGACGTTATGCACGGTCAGCTCGGTAACCTGCGCGCCACGGCGCGGCAGAATCACGATCAGATGGCGGCGCTCAAGAATCAGTAAGGCCTCACGCACCGAACCACGGCTGACGTTGAGTGCCTGGGTGACTTTTTGCTCTTGAATGCGCTCACGCTCTTTTAACTCGCCACGAATGATGCGTTCGGCAAGGTGGTGGGCGATTTGCTCAGCGAGGCTGTCCGGGGCCTTGAACGTCATGCGGTTCCTTTAAATGGTCTGCCACGCAGGGCGGCGAGTGTAACACAGGGTGTTACCCAACCACCCCGATGGGCCCAGGGTCTGCCGTGCTAAAGATAGGCTGGGTGAGGCGCAATTGCCGGCAATAATTGTCCGACAATCCAACAACAAAAACGACAAAGATCACGCCCCGAGGAGCCCACCATGTTTGCAACCCGCTCATCCGACTGGATGCTCAGCCTGAAAAAAATCGGTTACTGGTTTTGGCTACTGCCGGTCGCTTTAGTACCACTGAGCTATTACCTGTCGCAAGGCAGCAACCATGCCGATGCCTGGAGCTTTCTGGTGCCGCTGGTAGTTTTTGGCCTGATTCCCTTTGTCGATGCCCTGCTCGGCCGCGACCCGGCCAACCCGGAAGAAAGCCTGCAAGTGCCGCAACTGGAGGGCGAGTTTTATTACCGCCTGCTGACCCTGGCCTGCGTGCCGATCCTGCTCGGCATGCTGACCTGGGCCGCTTGGATTCTGGCGCATAACTCCGAGTGGAGTTGGCTGGGGCAACTGGGCTGGACCCTCTCGGTAGGCATTGTGATGGGTGCCATCGGCATTACCGTGGCCCACGAACTGGTGCACAAAGACCCAGCCATCGAGCAAAACGCCGGCGCCATCTTGCTGGCCTCCGTCTGCTACGCCGGTTTTAAAGTCGAGCATGTGCGCGGCCATCACGTACATGTTTCAACCCCGGAGTGCGCCTCTTCTTCGCGCTTTGGGCAAAGCCTGTACAGCTTCTTGCCGCATGCCTACAAGCACAACTTCCTGAATGCCTGGAAGCTCGAAGCCGAGCGCCTTAAGCGCAAAGGCCTGCCGGCCATGTCGGCGCAGAATGAATTGATCTGGTGGTACGCCCTCAGCGCAGCTTTCGCTCTCGGCTTTACCTTGGCATTTGGCTGGCTGGGATTGGGGTTTTTTCTCGGTCAAAGCCTGGTGGCCGTAACTCTGCTGGAGATCGTCAACTACCTCGAACACTATGGCCTGCACCGGCGCAAACTGGAAAACGGTCGCTATGAAAGAACCGGCCCGGCTCATTCGTGGAACAGCAACTTCCTGCTGACCAACCTGTTTCTGTTCCACCTGCAACGCCACTCCGATCATCACGCCTACGCCAAACGCCGCTATCAGGTGCTGCGCCACCACGAAAGCAGCCCGCAACTGCCCAATGGTTACGCCGGGATGATTGTGCTGGCGCTAATCCCGCCACTCTGGCGAGCGGTGATGGACCCGCGCGTGCGGGCCTATTACGAAGGCGAAGAACACCAGCTCAGCGCCAACCAACTGGCCCCCTAAGCACACAGCGTCCCTCGCAACGAGGGACGCTTGGTTTCTGGCACTTGCAGCCTGGCAGCCGAACACCGAAGCTAAGGATCTAATAGCCACTCAATGGCGAGGATCAGTTTTGGATTGGCAAACCCTGCTTACCCGCGAGCGTCTTGGTAAACCGCTGCACAGCGCCGATGAACTCGGCCGCAGTCCGTTTCATAAAGACCATGATCGGATCATTTTCTCCGGCGCCTTTCGCCGCTTGGGGCGCAAGACCCAAGTGCACCCGGTGTCGAGCAACGACCATATTCACACCCGCCTGACCCACTCGCTGGAAGTCAGTTGCGTCGGCCGCTCCTTGGGCATGCGCGTCGGCGAAGTGTTGCGCGGCGAGCTGCCCGATTGGTGCGACCCGAGCGACATGGGCATGATCGTGCAGTCGGCGTGCCTGGCCCACGACATCGGCAACCCGCCCTTTGGCCACTCCGGTGAAGATGCCATCCGCCACTGGTTTCAGCAGGCCGCCGGACGCGGCTGGCTGGATGCGATGAGCGACGCCGAGCGCGGCGATTTTCTTAATTTCGAAGGCAACGCCCAAGGCTTTCGCGTACTAACCCAGCTGGAATATCACCAGTTCGATGGCGGCACCCGGCTGACCTACGCAACCCTGGGCACTTATCTCAAATACCCCTGGACCGCCCGCCACGCGCAGGCCCTGGGCTATAAAAAACACAAGTTCGGCTGCTATCAGAGCGAGCTGCCGATCCTTGAGCAAATCGCCCGCAAACTGGGCCTGCCACAGATCGAAGACCAACGTTGGGCGCGCCATCCGCTGGTGTACTTGATGGAGGCCGCCGATGACATCTGCTACGGCCTGATCGACCTGGAAGACGGTCTGGAAATGGAGCTGCTCGACTACAGCGAAGTCGAAGCCCTCCTGCTCAATCTGGTCGGTGACGACTTGCCGGAAACCTATCGCCAGCTCGGCCCCAAGGATTCGCGGCGGCGCAAGTTGGCGATTCTGCGCGGCAAGGCCATCGAACACCTGACCAATGCCGCAGCGCGGGCCTTTGTCGAGCAACAGCCAGCGCTGCTGGCCGGCCATCTGGAGGGCGACCTGGTCGAGCATATGCACGGTCCGGCCAAGCGTTGCGTGCTGGAAGCCAAAGACCTGGCGCGCAAGAAAATCTTCCAGGACAAGCGCAAAACCCTGCACGAAATTGGCGCTTACACCACCTTGGAGATTCTGCTGAATGCCTTCTGCGGCGCGGCGGTGGAGCAACATGGCGGACGCACACCGTCATTTAAGAGCCGGCGAATTCTCGACTTGCTTGGCAATAACGCCCCCGACCCGAGCTGGCCGCTGTATCAATCGTTTTTACGGATGATCGACTTTATTGGCGGCATGACAGACAGCTATGCCACCGAAATGGCCCGCGAAATGACCGGTCGCTCCAGCCCGGTTTAAGCCCTGGATAGGTCGCCGATCACACTTGGCGACCTATCTGCGCAGCTGCACCTCAGTCCATCTATGCTTGTGCCCGCCCCTCAGCAAATTGGACGCTAATGCTATGGCCAAAGCCAAACCCGCAACTGCCCGGCGCTTTCCACTGCATGTACATATCAGCGCGCTCTTTACCCTGCTGCTGCTGGCCACCGGGATTGTCATGGGCGTGTTCAATTACCAGCAAACCAGCAGCATTATTCTCTCCAGCAGCGAGAAACTCTTTGAGCGCATTTCAACAGAAGTGCAGCTGGACCTCGACCACACCTACACACCCATTCGGCACCTGCTCAGTTTGTTGGCGCTGGATTCCAGCACCCGTAAGGCGCAACCCAGCGAGCGGCAAGCGCTACTGGCGCCCTTCGCCCAAGCCCTAAGCGACAATCCAAAACTCGCCGCGCTGTATCTGGGCTATCCGAATGGCGATTTTTTCATGTTGCGGCCACTGCGCAACGCCGCACTCAAGCAGCTCTTCGAAGCGCCACCGAACGCTGCTTTTCAGCTCTGGACCATCGAACACAGCGATGGCGCCGTGCAATCGAGCTATCAGTTCTTTGACCAACAATTGAATCTGCTGCGCCATATCCAACGCAACGGCGAAGACTTCGACCCACGCTCGCGGCCCTGGTATCAGAGTGCGCTCAGCGATGCCGAACAAATCACCACGGCGCCTTACGGGTTTTTCTCCAGCAAGCAAGTCGGCACCACCCTAGCGCGCAATATCGGCCTCAACATAGTGCTGGCCGCCGACTTAACCCTCGACGATCTGTCTGCCACGCTGAGCAAACATCAAATCACCCCAAGCACTGAAGTGCTGCTGTTCAACAGTGACGGCGACGCCATTGCATACCCGGGCCGGCAAACACTGCTGGTCGAGACTGGCAGCAGCGTACAACTGGTCAAAGCCGCCGAACTCAGCGCCCCTTTGACCGCCTTATTGAACTCAAACAACCAACTGCAGCAGGGGCATTTGCGCCTGAACAAGCGCGACTGGGTCATCTCGCGCACCCATATCAACGAGGGCGGTCCGCAAGGCCTTGAATTAGCGCTGCTGGTGCCCGAAGACGAACTGCTGGCCGATGCTTACCGGATTCGCTGGCAAGGCGCGATCATCACCCTCGCCACCCTGTTGTTGTGCCTGCCGCTTGGTTGGCTGGCCTCGCGCAGCGTGGTCAAACCACTGAAGGCACTGGTATTGGAAGCCGAGGCGATTCAGCGCTTTGACTTTAACCATCCCGCCAGTGGCCGCTCACCCCTGCTGGAAGTTGACCGCCTGGCGCTGTCGATGAACCGCATGAAAGACACCATCGCCAGCTTTCTCGAAATTGCCGCCAGTTTATCGGCCGAAAAACGCTTCGATCAGTTACTGCAACGGGTGCTCGATGAGACCGTCAGTATCGGCAAGGCCAGTGGTGGCCTGCTGTATTTGATTGAGCCCGACAGCGGCCAGTTGATCCCCCAGGCGCTGATTATTGATGGCGTGCAACAGAACCTCAGCGAGTACCCGCTCAGCAGTTACCAGAGTAACGACCCCAACCTGCCTGACTGGCTCAAGGGTCCAGCCACGGGAGGCGACAGCGCCGTGGTTGGCTTGGGTTTTGATCAAGCCGGCCCCTTGCAAAGCCTGCTGCATAGCCTGGACAGCCCAATGATTAATCTGGTCAGCTGCGGCCTGCATAACCGTCAAGACGTGACCCTTGGCGTACTGCTACTGCTGCACCGCGATAACACTGACGAACATGACCCAACCTTACTGCGCCCGGAGCGCATCGCCTTGATCGAGGCGGTGTCTGGAGTGGCGGCCCTGTGTATCGACAGTCAGCGTTTGCTTGAGCAACAAAAGCACTTACTGGAAGCTTTTATCCAACTGCTGGCCGGCGCCATCGACGCCAAAAGCCCCTACACCGGCGGCCACTGCCAGCGGGTGCCCGAATTAACCTTGATGCTCGCCCACGCCGCCGCCGACAGCCCAGAGCCGGTCTTTGCTAGCTACCAACCGACTGAAGAGCAATGGGAAGAACTGCATATCGCCGCTTGGCTGCACGATTGCGGCAAGATCACCACGCCGGAATACGTAGTGGATAAAGCCACCAAACTGGAAACCCTCTACGACCGCATTCATGAAATCCGCACCCGCTTTGAAGTGCTTAAACGCGATGCCTGGATCGACTATTGGCAAGCCCGCCATGAAGGCGCCGATGCCGCCCAGCAAGCGTTGCAGCGTGACCAGCAGTTAAGCGCCCTGGATGAAGAATTCGCCTTTATCGCCGGCTGCAATCTGGGCGGTGAGGCGATGGCCGAGGCCGATCTGGCGCGCCTCCAGCAAATCGCCCAGCGCACCTGGCGGCGTACCCTCGATGACCGACTCGGGGTGTCGTGGGAAGAGGCGCAGCGTCAAGCGCGCGACCCGGCGCCCAGTTTGCCGGTGGACGAGCCACTGCTGGCCGATCGCCCCGAGCACTTGATTGAACGCAAGGCCAGCGAGCAGATGCCCGCCGACAATCCCTGGGGCTTCAAGCTCGAAGTGCCGCACTACAAATTCAATCGCGGCGAGCTGTACAACTTGAGCATCGCCCGTGGCACCTTGACCGCTGAGGACCGCTTCATCATCAACGATCACATCGTGCAAACCATCCGCATGCTCAACCACCTGCCCTTCCCGCCACACCTGAAAAACGTCGCGGAGATCGCCGGCGGCCACCATGAAAAAATGAATGGCACGGGCTATCCGAAACGCCTGAAGCGCGAAGAGATGAGCCTGCCGGCCCGTATGATGGCGATTGCCGATATTTTTGAAGCGCTCACGGCGGTGGACCGTCCGTACAAGAAAGGTAAAACCCTGTCGGAGTCGCTGAACATCATGCTCGGCATGTGCAAAGGCGCTCACGTAGACCCACAGTTGTTTGAGTTATTTGTGCGCAGCGGGGTTTATCGCCAGTACGCCCAACGCTTCCTGAAGCCGGAGCAGATCGATGCGGTCGACGAAAACAGCTTATTAGCCAAGCTGGCGGACAACGGAGATGCGGCAGATAAACGAGGGAATTAACGCGAGGGAGTAAAACCTAACAAACAACGATTAAGGGCCAACGAGCGCTGACCCTTAATCCTCAGATCAAGCCTGAGCGATGTCGTTTTCTGGATACCAAACATCCAGCAACGGGCTAACAGTGAAAGCTGTCAGCTCACTACGGCCTTGCAACCAGGCCTCAACCAGGCCGCGCTGCTCAGCGCTGACCGAGCCACGTTTGCCCAGGCACACGAAGCCATAGTCATCACCGCCGACATAACCCATGCCGTTAGCAGTGATTGCGTCTGCAACGAAGGCTTCCAGGAAGTCATCGATCGACTCTTCAGCCAAGTTTTCCTGAAAATTCAGGGTCAGCTCAAAACCAAGCTCCTGGAACTCGGCAACGCAGAGTTTTTTACGCAGACGACGGGAACGGTT
>JAIERD010000083.1 GCA_019747155.1 Pseudomonadaceae bacterium | reverse complement strand
TCTAGCAGCGGCATAGCGCCGAAGGCCAGGGACACATCGGTGAACTTGAGCAGGGTCATGAGCTTCTCCAAAAACAGGGCGCGCATTCTACCTGACTTACCGGCATGGGAAGCGCTGCATTTTTGTCGAAGCCCGGCAACATCTGTCGCAAGTCGTTCTCCTGCAGTCGGCAAAAGGCTAAGCTAGACGCTCTAAATGACGGCACTGCGTGACGCTGCTGCCAACAATCTTGATTTTCACAGCGGAATTGTCATGCGCGCACGCCTGTTAAGCCTGTTCCCCAGCGCTCTATTTGCCTCTTTTTGCCTGCTGCCCACCCTGGCGGACGCGCAGACGGTGAGTTTGCTGCAACAACGCCAATATTACGATGAGGCCAAACTGGCGCTCAGCAAGGGCGACGGCGGGCCTTATCGGCGTTACGCCAATGCTTTGCAGGATTACCCGCTGGAACCGTATCTGGCCTATGACGAGCTGACCGCCCGACTGAAAACCGCCAGCAATAGCGAAATCGAGACGTTCCTCGCCGATCACGGCGATCTGCCCCAAGCCAACTGGATGAAGCTGCGCTGGTTGCGCTGGCTGGCCGAGCGTGGCGACTGGCAACCCTTTGTAGCCCATTACGACGCCAAACTTAATTTTACCGAGCTGGACTGCCTCAACGGCCAATATCAGCTCAGCCATGGTTTGACTGCGGCGGGCAATGCCAGCGCGGAAAAACTCTGGCTGGTGGGTAAATCGCAACCGCAGGCCTGCGACGCCTTATTCGATCTGTGGGCGAGCTCCGGCCAACTCACCGAGAGCAAACGCTGGCAGCGCCTGAAACTGGCCGCCGAAGCGCGCAACTACCCGCTGGCCAGTCACCTGGCGACCCAGCTGCCAAGCCTTGGTAAACAAGGTGCCTTGCTGATTGAAGTGGCACAAAACCCCACGTTACTGAACAAGACCGAGCGCTTCACTCCCGCCAGCCAAGCGATGGCCGACGTGGTTGGCCTAGGCTTGCGGCGCCTGGCTCGCCAAGACCCAGAGAAAGCCCTCAGCCTGCTGGACGTGTATGCGCCAAAGTTGTCGTTCTCCAAGAACGAGAAAGTCGCCATCGCCCGTGAAATCGGCCTGACCCTGGCCAAGCGTTTCGACAGCCGGGCACTGCCGATCATGGCCAAGTACGACCCAGAACTGCTCGATAACAACGTCTCCGAGTGGCGCGCGCGCTTGCTGCTGCGCCTCGGTCGCTGGGATGAGGCCTACCAGCTCACCCTGCAATTGCCACCGGAGCTGGCCAATACCAACCGCTGGCGCTACTGGCAAGCGCGCAGCCTGCAATTGGCTCAACCGCAAAACCAGCAGGCCATCAGCCTCTATCAACCCGTCGCCAATGAGCGCGACTTTTACGGTTTCATGTCGGCCGATCGCCTGCAAACGCCTTACCAGCTGAACAACCAGCCGCTGGTGCTGAGCTCACAGGTCAGTGACAAAGTCCGCAAAACCCCCGGCATCCGTCGCGCCCTGGAATTTCATGCCCGCGGTCAAGTCGTCGATGCCCGCCGCGAGTGGTACAACGTCACGCGCTCATTTAGTCGTGACGAGATGGTCGCCCAGGCGCGAATCGCCTATGACATGCAGTGGTACTTCCCCGCCATCCACAGCATCAGCCAGGCGAAGTATTGGGACGACTTGGACATCCGTTTCCCGATGGCCTATCAAGGTAGCCTGACCAGCGCCGCCAAAGCTCGCAGCCTGCAGTCGAGCTGGGTGTTTGCCATTACCCGCCAGGAAAGCGCCTTTATGAACGACGCCCGCTCCGGCGTTGGCGCCAGCGGCCTGATGCAATTGATGCCGGCCACCGCCAAGGAGACCGCCAAACGCTTCAATATTCCCCTGGCCTCGCCGCAGCAAGTGCTTAACCCGGACACCAATATCCAGCTCGGCGCCGCCTACCTGAGCCAGATCCACGGCCAGTTCAACGGCAACCGGATACTCGCCACCGCCGCCTACAACGCCGGCCCCAGCCGCGTGCGCCAGTGGCTCAAAGGCGCCAACCACCTGCCCTTCGATGTCTGGGTAGAAACCATTCCCTTCGATGAAACCCGCCAATACGTGCAGAACGTACTGTCCTACTCGGTCATCTACGGCAAAAAGCTCAACAATCCACAGCCGCTGGTGGACTGGCACGAACGTTTCTTCGATGACCAATAACTAAAAATGGCGCTCAATTGAGCGCCATTTTTTATCCAGCCAGCGCTCTACTCCAGCACTTCAACCTGCATCCCGACGTGCAACTCGCCGGGACCGCTGTGCAGCAGGTTCTGGCCAAAATAAACCTCGCCATCACGCTCGCGATAGGTTTTCAGCGTGGTTAAGGGCTCTCGATCCGCGCTGCGCTCACCCGTCAATGGATCGAGGGTAGTCATGATGCAGCGCGAGCAGCCCTTGACCAGGCGAAAGTCCAGCGCACCAATGCGGATGCGTTTCCAACTGTCTTCGGCATAGGCGGCGCTGCCGCTGATGACCAGATTGGGCCGAAAACGCAGCATTTCCAATGGCAGGCCAACCCGCGCTGACAGGTCATCCAGAGACGCCTGGCCGATCAGCAGCAACGGGAAACCATCGGCAAAACCGACTCTATCACTGGCATTGGCGTAGTCAGGATCGACCTGCCGGGCACGCTCCGCCGGCACCTGCACCAGGCGGCAAGGCCGACCCAGCCAGTCACTCAACCAAAGCGCGGCCGCATCACCGGCATCCGGCACCTGCAGGCTATCGCTCCAGACGGTCACGGCGCGCAACTCAGCAGTCGCGCTCGGCAGCGCCACCAGCAGATCAGGGCGACCGGCGACACTTAAACGCAAATGCTGCGCGTCTAGCCATTGGGCCTTAAGCTGGGTGAGCTGGGCCAAGAGCCGCTGAGTGAGAAATCGCCCGCTAACGGCATCGACTATCATCCAACGGCGATCACCGCTCAGCCCCAAGGCATCCAATTGAGCCAGTTGTAGACTCTCACCCACCGCAGACTTCAGCGGAAAACGATACAGAGCACTGAGACTTAACATGCACACATTTCCTGCGCTAAAGAACATGACGGCACAAGCTACCCGAGCTTATCCAGTTTTGGCACTGGGATTGTTACTCAGCGCCTGCAGTGGCACCCCGCCGAGCGACCTTGGCGTGCACCAAGGCCATCTGACCGGCTGCCCACCGAGCCCCAATTGCGTCAGCAGCCAAGCCACCGACAGTGAGCACCAGATCGAGCCGTTGCCGCTCAGTGGCGACCCGGCGCAGAGCCGTGCCCGGCTCTTGAGCGTGCTCGCCAGCCTGCCGCAAGCCAAACTCGTGGCTCAGCAAGACAACTACCTAAGGGCAGAATTTACCAGCCAGATCATGCGCTTTGTCGATGACGTGGAGTTTTTGCTTGGCCCGCAGGCCATTGAGGTGCGCTCGGCATCGCGCTTAGGACGTTCAGACTTTGGCGTTAACCGTGAGCGGGTGGAACAACTGCGCCAGCAATTGAGCCGCCCCGAGTAAGCCGAGCCTCAGGCCGTGTGAAAACTACTGCGCTCGGTTATGCGGCATTTGCACACGGCCTGACATGACATTTACTCGTCGAGCAGTAGCCGCTGACGAACCATTTCCACCAGCTTATCGGGCTGGAACTTGGACAGAAAATCGTCGCAGCCCACCTTCTTCACCATCGCCTCGTTGAAGCTGCCGGACAGCGAGGTGTGCATCACCACGTATAAGCCCTTCAAGCGTGGGTCGTTGCGAATCTCGGTGGTCAGTCGATAGCCATCCATCTCCGGCATTTCCGCATCGGTGATCACCATTAAGAGTTTTGCCTGCACATCGACGCCGGCATCCGCCCACTTTTGCAGCAAATTTAAAGCCTTCAATCCATCGCCAGCCGAATGGGTTTGAATATCCAGTTGCGCCATGGTGTCTTTGAGCTGATTCATCGCCACCCGCGAGTCATCGACCAGCAGCACTTCACGACCACGGGCTTTTTCCAGCAGTGGATCTTCGAGTTTATCGGCGGAAATTTTGCTGCTCATCGGCGAAATTTCCGAGAGCACTTTCTCGACATCAATCACTTCGACAATCTGGTCATCGACCTTGGTGATGGCCGTCAGATAATGCTGGCGACCCGCACCACCGGGCGGCGGCATCACCGCCTCCCAGTTGAGGTTCAGAATGCGCTCCACCCCGCCGACCAAAAACGCCTGCACCGAGCGGTTGTACTCGGTGACGATGATGGTGCTGGTTTCACTCGGCACTTGCGCGCGCATGCCGATGGCTTGCGACAGGTCGATCACCGGCAAGGTTTGACCGCGCAAACTGACCACCCCGCAGACGAACGGATGACGCTGCGGCATCAATGTCAGCTTGGGCATCTGCAGGACTTCCTGCACTTTGAATACGTTGATGGCAAATAGCTGCCGACCGGCCAAACGAAACATTAAAATTTCGAGGCGGTTAGCACCAACCAACTGGGTGCGTTGATTTACTGAGTCGAGAATGCCGGCCATCATGCGCTCCTGTTCACTTTATCAATCTAGCCTAGCTCAAATAGCCATAGGCCAATGTATCGGCCATGCGTACTGCATCTGAAGGCACACGGCGCTAAACCATCATCCGCGAAGCCCGCAGCGGAGGCTAGCCGGAGTGGCCATTGAACTTTTCTAGTCGCGCAATAGCGGTGAATCCATCGGTAAATGTACCCGTAAGGCTGCCGGCATGGCCGCAAACCGCAAGCGACTGCCCTCCATCGGCTCGCCGTCCAGATTCATATCCAGGCCTTCGGGGGCCTCGATTTCCAACCAGGGCAAACGGGCACTCAAGGCCACGCTGTGCAAGCCGTTGATACCACCAGACAACAGCGTGCCGAGGGTGCCGACCACATCCGCAGGGGCCGGCACGATGCACACATCCAGCAAACCATCATTGACCTGCGCCTGCGGACACAGCAGATGCCCGCCACCAGCCTGACGGCCATTGCCGATACCCAGGGCGAGAAACTCGCCTTCCCAGGCAAAACCCGGCCCATTGAAGCGGCCAAAGGATGAATGCACTTCGGCGAAGCGGGTCAAACCGGTAAGGAAGTAAGCCGCTCCGCCGAGCACGCGCTTGAGTTCATCCGAGGTATTGGCGGTGACGTTGGAACCAAAGCCGCCGGTCGCCATATTGAGGAATACCTGGCCGTCGACCTCGCCCAAATCGATCGCCTGCGCCGGCTCATCCAACAGCGCCAGCGCCGCCAGAGGCTCGAGCGCAACCCCGGCGGCACGGGCAAAATCGTTGGCCGTACCCAGCGGCAACAGCGCCAGACTGGCCGTGGTTTTAGCCAGTGCCATGGCTTCGGCCACATCGCGCAGGGTGCCATCACCACCACCGGCAATCAGGATGGGGTAACCCGCCTGCAGCGCCTCGTTGACCAAGCGCTGGGCATCGCCAGCTTCCCAGGTCAGCCGTACATCCAGCTGCCAGCCATCCGCACGGCGCGCCACCACCGCAGCGCGCACCTCGTTGTTAAGGGCTTGCTTGCCGTGCAGGATCAACAAGGCTTTACGTTCGTGCATTGCAGCTTCCTCGAGGCATAGGCCCGGACAGCCCGCATCATGGCCCGATACGGGGCACGGGCGCATCCTTTGATGCTGTGCGAACAGGCATAAAATCAATCGAAGTGTTTCAAGCGCTAACGCAAACACAGCCGTTTTTAACGACCGACTAAACCACCCTAAGCCGGATAACCGGTGATCTCACGGATACTCTGATACAGCGGCTTGAGCTGCTTGTACATGCGCTGATAAACCTCTTTATACAGCCGCTCATAGGTCTGCTGCGCCTCAGGCTGCGGCAAGAACACCTGACCGACGCGGGTCATGGCGGCAATCGCCGTAGTGAAATCCGGGTGCAGGCCAAGCCCCACCGCGCAATCAATCGCCGCCCCAAGCCCGGAGGTTTCATAGGTGTGTGGCCGCTCGGCGGGCAGGCCAAAAATATCTGCGGTCAGCTGCATGGCCGCATCGCTTTGCGAGCCGCCGCCAGACACGCGTAGCCGGACAATTTTAGTCCCCGAACGTTTCTCGATTTTCTCTTTGCCTTGGCGCAGGGCGTAAGCCAAACCTTCGAGAATCGCCCGGTACAGATGGGCGCGGGTATGCACGTCGCCAAAGCCAATGATCGAACCCTTGGCCTCCAGCCCCGGCTCGCGAATCCCCGGCGACCAATAGGGCTGCAACATCAGGCCCATGGAGCCGGCCGGCACGCTATTAACCAGCTCATCGAACAGCGTCTCGGGCGCCACGCCCAACTCGGTGCCACGCTGCATCTCGCGCAAACCAAACTGCTGCTTAAACCAGCTGACCATCCAGAAGCCGCGAAAGATCATCACCTCGGTGTTGAAGTGATCGGGAATCGCCGAAGGGTACGGCGGGATCAGCGGGATGGTTTCCAGGTACTTGCGGCGGGTGGTGTTGATGGTCGCTGTGGTGCCATAAGACAAGCAGGCGGTGCTCGGCTCCACGCCACCGGAGCCGATCACCTCGCAGGCCTTGTCGGCACCGGCGGCAATCAGCGGCAAGCCCTCGGGAATCCCGGTGTGACGGCTGGCCTCGGCACTGACATGGCCGAGCAACTCGCCGGGCTTGCACAAGTCGGGCAACTGCTCGCGGCGGATCGGCATCGCCTGCCATTTCCAGTCCCGCGGCGCCGCCCACTTCAGGCGCTTGTAGTCGAACGGCAGATAGGCCACGCAGCAGGCCACCGAGTCGACAAACTTGCCAGTCATGCGATGGGTGAGAAAGCCCGAGAGCAGCAGCATCTTGTGGGTCTTGGCCCAGATTTCCGGCTGTTCCTGGGCGATCCAGTTGACCTCGGCTTGGGCGCGAAAGTAATCCACGGTCGCCTCCTCGCCGATCAACTTAAACAGCCAACCCCAAGGCCCTTTGATTTTTCCGCGCACGGCGGCGCGCCGTTGATCGAGCCAGAGCATCGCCGGGCGCAGCGGCTTGCCCTGCTCATCGACATTGATCAGGGTGCCGCGCTGGGTGGTTAGCGACACGCCTTTGATTTGCGCCTTGTCGATGTTGACCTCGGCCCAGAGCAAGCGGCAGGCCTCGCCGAGGCTGGCCCAGTAATACTCAGGGTCTTGCTCGGCCCAGCCGGGCTGGGTCGAATAGTAGGCTTCAAGCTCGACCTTGCCCTTGCCGAGCAAATTGCCCTCAAGGTCAAACAACAGGGCGCGCACGCTCTGGGTGCCATTGTCGATGGCCAGCAAATAGCTTTGGTCGCTCACGCGGGCAGCCTCATTGAATGGTTTTTATTGGTTTGCCGGAGCAACGGGCAAGCTGTAACAGCGCTGCCAAAGACTTAGATAATCCTGCTGCTCACGCATCCAGCGGGCATCGTCCCAACCCAGGCGCGACTGACACAGGCTACGGATGCGCGGCAACTCGGCTAGGGCTCCGCCGGCCAGCAGCAAACCCAAGCGGGTGCGGCGCAGCAGCAAGTCGTCCAGGTGCAGCACCAGTTCGTGCTCGGCGGCAAAGGCCAACTCAGCCCACAGGGTCTCGGTGGCGCCGACGGTCTCGCTGCCCACTTCGGCCACGGCCTGCGCGACCTTCGGCAACTCGCGACCATAACGGCCGGCTAAGCGCCGCTGTTGACTGCCGCTGAGCCCCGCCAACAAAAACTCAGGCACAGGACGAAACACCGCACTGCCGACATCCGTCACCGGCTGGCCGACAAAAGCGGCGCAGGCATGCAGCACTTCCAGCGCCAGCAAGCGGAAGGTGGTCAGCTTGCCGCCGGCCAGAGTCACGCAACCGGGTTCGACCCACAGAGCATGCTCGCGTTTTTCATCCGAGGGTTTAGTCCCAGCGCTACTCGGCTGGCCATCGGTCACCACCGGCCGCACGCCGGCCCAGCTGGACAGCACATCGACACGAGTAATCTGCGCCGCAGCAAATTGCTGGGCGCAGGCAGCCAACAGATACTCGACTTCGGCCGCGCTGATGCAGGCATCGTTGTTCAGCCCCTCGGCGTGATCCAGATCGGTGGTGCCAATCACGGTCGGTAAGCGCTCCATAAACCGCGTCCGTCAGGACAAGGACTGTTTTCAGGATGGCGAAGCTGGCGAGCAGTTCCAGGGC
>JAIERD010000056.1 GCA_019747155.1 Pseudomonadaceae bacterium | reverse complement strand
CGGAAGGCGGCGCGCCCGGAGTGCTTGCCCATGACCATCTTGTTGGCATTCCAGCCCACCGATTCGGCGGACATGATTTCGTAGGTTTCGCGGTGTTTGAGCACGCCGTCCTGATGGATGCCCGACTCGTGGGCGAAGGCATTGGCGCCGACTATGGCCTTGTTCGGCTGCACCGGGAAACCGGTGATGCCGGAGACCAGCCGCGAGGTGCTGAGGATATGCGGGGTGTCGATACGGGTGTGTACGCCGAGCAGGTCTTCGCGGGTTTTGATCGCCGTGACGATCTCTTCCAGCGCGGCGTTACCGGCACGCTCACCGAGACCGTTGATGGTGCACTCGACCTGACGCGCGCCAGCCACCACGGCGGCCAGCGAGTTGGCCACGGCCAGGCCGAGGTCGTTGTGGCAATGCACCGAGAACACCGCTTTGTCGGCATTCGGGATGCGATTGAGCAGCTGACGCACCATCTCAGCGTACTGGTGCGGAATCGCGTAGCCGACGGTGTCGGGGATATTGATGGTCCGCGCGCCAGCGTCGATTGCAGCTTCGATGATGCGGCAGAGGAAATCGATCTCCGAACGGCCGGCGTCCTCGCAGGAAAACTCCACATCGCTGCACAGGTTGCGCGCGTGCTTGACCGCATGCACCGCCTGCGCGACCACCTGATCGGGCTGCATGCGCAACTTGTACTGCATATGGATCGGGCTGGTGGCGATAAAGGTGTGAATCCGCCCGGCATTGGCGCCCTTGAGGGCCTCGGCGGCGCGCTCGATATCGCCATCCAGGGCGCGCGACAAGCTGCAGACCACGCTGTCTTTGATGGTGTCGGCGATCACCTTGACCGCCTCAAAGTCGCCTTGGCTGGCAATCGCAAAGCCGGCTTCGATCACGTCTACGCGCATCCGCTCAAGAGCCTTAGCGATGCGCAGCTTTTCTTCCTTGGTCATCGAAGCGCCGGGGCTCTGCTCGCCATCGCGCAAGGTGGTGTCGAAAATAATGACGCGATCATTGCTGCTCATAACCAACTCCTGACGGGCCCGCCGCGGCGGCAATCAACCTACAAACCAAGGGCTGCGCGCCGCATACAGAGCACGCACCAAATAGAGGGGTTAATTGTGGCTTGAATCGCGGCGGGCGGAAAGGCCAACAAGCGTGCCGGCCGGCACAGGGGCTGGGAAACAGCGCAATAGCCGTGCATCTCAGAAGAGCCAGGAGCAAAAGCCAAGGCTATAGACCTGTTATCGGCAGTTTTTGTAGCCAGGGGGATATGCACGACCTGTAGGAGCGGCCTTGGCCGCGAAGCGCTGCACGCTACGCCCAAGGCGTGGAATTGGTCTCGCAGCAGCTGCCCAATCGCGGATAAATCCGCTCCTACTAAGAGCGGGAGCCTTGCTTGGGACGTTAGTTGATCGGCGTGGCGGTCAGGTTGGCGCGGATATCGGCGTTCTGCGCCTTGATGCCGTACATCGCAGTGACCGCACCGCCAGTTGGATGGACGTTCTGCAGGCGCTCAACATCGATTTCCTTGAAGTGAATTCGGCCATTCACCGCAAAGCCCAGTGGGTCTGGCGCAACATAAGTGCCGGCATTGGCGCCGCTCTTGAGCTTCACTCGGGTTGGCGCAACGTCGAGATTGAGATCGGCATTCACGCCGTAGGTGTTGGCGTCTGGATTACTTGGGTTGCCATCGGAGGTGTAAAAATTATCCAGCACCAGCTGGCTGCCCGAGCCGTTAATGGCCTTGCCGTTGGCATCCTTGCTGCGATTGGTTTCGACGATCAGCTGATTGCGCTTCTCGTTGCTCGCCACCACGTTATTGGCGACGGCAGTGGTGTCTTTGACGAATACATTCTTCAGCTTGACCGTCACCCCTTCATTGCCACGATCTTCCCAACGCCCACCGGCGGCGCTACAGGCGCTCGAGTTGACGCCACTGGCGCCGACGCACAGCGCACCGGCACCACCCGAGCTGAGCGTCAGGGTTGAGCCTTGCTCGTAACGCTTGAGCACTATGCGGCCCAAGCTGACACCCGTCGCGCGATCGCCCCAGCGTACATCGGAGACATCCAGCTTCGACCAATAGGTGCCTTTGCGCAGCTCGATGCCGTTGTTGCTGACATCCAGCGAACCATCGCGAAAATGCATCTCATAATTGGTGCCTGACAACCACAGGCCTTTGCCGTTTTCATCCACCGTCAGCGCCGCATTGCCCTCGGTCACCAGGAAGTCGGCGTTATAGCGCAACCCGTCGCCGACACTGCCACCCGGTTGAATGGTCAGCTGGCCATTGAGGGTGAAGTCGTACGCGGGGAACACCTCCATCAGCACCAGCAACTCGGTGCCACCTTGCAGCGGCGCCGTCGCACTGCCGACGCGCAAGCCGTCGAAGCTGTAGCTGCCCTTGACGTTATTCAAGCCAAAGCGCAGGCCATCGAAGTGACCGTTGTAGTTGCCTTTAGTCATGTCACTCTGGCTGCCGGCGTAACAGCTGGTGCTGACGCCTGCGGCGCAACTCTTGGTCAAGTCGAAACTGAACTGCCCGGTGCCATTGGTGCGCAAGCCACTGAAGTAAATGCTGTTGCCATTATCGGTCAGTGATACCGAGCTGTTGGCCAGGTTCCAGCTTAAGTCCGTAGTGATGCCCTTGAGGCCTGAGTTTGGATCGCCACCGGCGCGCAACTTGAGCCAGTTTTGCTTGGCGCCCTGGTCGATAAAGTTCAGATCAAAGGCCAAGCTGCCGAGTTTTTGATTGGTCGGATTACCAATAATCAAGCCGCCCAGGGTGGCGTTAATCTTCAGGTCTTGAAACGCCACCTTGGCGTAGCTGCCAAGGCCGTCCTGCTCTAAATCGATGCTCAAGCCCGAGGTACTGCTGAGCGTGCCGGCGAAATTCTCGGCGCGCAGCACGCCTTCATCCTGATACTGAAACAGGCTGTTAGCGATGCTGATATTCGGCGTGATACGCAAGCCTTCGCCGCTGGCGCCGCCGCTGCCAATGCTGATGCTGCCACCCAGGCGCAGGTCCATATTGAGCTTGCCGAAACTGCGACTGGCATTGGCATCGCGGGTGTCTGGTGCGCCCGGCGTGGCCAGCACTCCTGGCACCGGATCACCGTGGGCAAGGTCCAGGCCGATGCCGGCAATGTTGGCCACCAGGCGTGAAGTGCCTAAGTCCAACTTAACCGCATTGGCACTGCCACCGCCGACAATGTCGAGGTAGGCATTATTCAAATAGGCATCAAACGAGGCGCCCTTAACGATCAAATCAAAGCCATTGTCGCGGTAGTAGAAGGTCACATCGGTGAGCGACAACCTGCTGTCATCGACCGCAAAACCACTGACACCGCTGGCGCTGCCGCCCTTTAATTTCAGGCTGGCGCCCAATGTATAGAAGGCCCGAAAGCTGCCGAAGCTTTTGCTGCTGCCGGCCATTTCGATGTTATCGACACTGAATACCGAAGGGCTGGCACTGTGCTCAATCTGTAACTGATCACCGACTACATCGATGCTGGTAGTGGCTACCGAGGAGCCGCTTTGCGGCCGGCTGCTGACACCTTTGACACTCAGGGTCTGACCATCCTGAGTGTAATTGACACTGGCCGCCGACCAGCCATCACTGGTGGTTTCCATGCTGATGCCATTTTGGCCAGACACCCCCGCCAACGACACGTCATCCAACACCTCCATCGCCTGCGCCAAGGGGCTCAGAACCAAGGGCAACCACAGCCAGTAACTACGCATCAGCCTGCCCTCAATTGGTTGGAAAGATCAGCACATTGCCCTGCATGCGGATGCTGCCGTCGATCTTGGCCGAGAACAGCGTGGTCTGTTGATAGCTAGCATCGCCGCCATTGGCAACAGTACCCGCCGAATTGCGCCAGCCGCCCTGATTGGCAACGGCGACAGCGAAACTGCCATTTTTAAACTTGACCTCATTAGGCAGCCCGAACTCCAGCACATCCTGATTAAAGCCGGCGCCATCACCGGCAAAGCCGCTGTTAATCACCCGCGTGCGCAGGGTCAAGCCTTCGAAGCTGAAAATGCCTTTGATGTTATCCAGCACATACCAACCACCATTTTGCTCGGCGCGAATTGCCACCCGCAGGCCGCAGCTTTCCGGCGTGCTAGAACCTTTGGTGGCGCAACTGCGCTCACCCACCGTCCAGCTCGCGGCATTGGTGGTGGCCGGCGTACTCCAGAGTGGTCCACCATTTTTATTGATACTGAACTCACCGGACAAATAGACCCCGCCCTGACCGTTCACCTCACTCAGCGAGGCATCCTCCAGCGGCTGCAACTCGGCCTGGGCAGAGCCCGCCAACAAGAGCAAAAAACCCCACGCAAGACGCTTACAGATCATGGCTGGTGGCCTTTAAGTAGTTGAAGCTGAGGCCGCGAATTTCATTGCTGCCAAAGTCGTAACCGCCCGTAGGCACCTGACCAGCACCCGGACGAGTACCACCAAAGTTGAGACTATCCACCACGATATTGGTGCGTGGGGCATTGGCGTAAAAATCCTCGGCGCGAGTCTTACCGACACCACTGCGGGTATCAACCGCACCCGCCCCAGGACTCAGCGGGTTGACCCCGGCCGCCAGGACCGGGTTAGACAGTTCAAGCACAAACTGGCCGTTGCTGATCACATCCAACAGCAGTGGCTGGGTCTTGCCATAGCCCAGCGAAACGTTGGCGTAGGCATTGGTCAGGTAAATACTGCGCGCCGCCTGTTCGGCCGCCGAGGTGCAATTGGTGGTGCCGGCAGCGCAGGACATGATGTCGATGGTCTTGGCAAAGATATTCAGCCGCGCCTCACCGACCAGCTGCGCCCGCGCACCATCACCCCACAAACGCAGGTAGGAGCCGTCCATCGCCAGTTCGGTGATATCCACATTGATAATGTCGGTACGCCCACCCGGCACCACGTTAAAGTCGAAACGCACGCCCATATCGACTTTCTCGGCGGCGCGACTCGAACAGTTGCTACCCGCCGCCGCGAACCCGGAAACACAGGCATTACCACCCGCAGCCAGACGCTCGGGAAAAGCAAACTCAAGTACCGCCAAATTGCTCGGGGTGCTCTGCACGAACTGGCCGTCATCACGCAGACTGCGCAACTCTTCACCCTTGGCCAGATTGAGCTTAAACGGGTAATTAAGGCGGCCAATGGTGACCGGATTGAGAATCGCGCCTTTATTGCTGCCGGTAGCGCCGAGATAAAACTCTTTGACCGAGATCGGCACGTTCTGGCCGCTGGCATTGGTGATGTCATTGATGGTGATGGTGGCTTGGTTAGCGGTATTTTGCCCCGCATCCATCAGCACTTGCTCCAGCACTATGCCGATACCGGCACCTTGCACCGCAGACAGCTCGCCGTCCTCCATGGCCACCATCTCCGCCTGCACGCTGGCGATACCTAACAACCCTAACAACGGCAATAAATTACGCATAATCAGCAGCCCCGGTCCGGCGTACCCATGCAGGTATCAACCCGCGGAATGCCACCAAAGGCCTGATCAAAGTTGATATTAATTGGCGCCACCAGGTTGCCGTTAGCGTCCCTGAATTTTGGAATATTCAAATACGCACCGGCCAGAGCGGTCTTATAGGTATTGCTGTCGAGATCTTTCCACGCGACCGCCTGGGTCTGCATGGAAATAAAGAAGCCCTTAGCTGCGCCCTCGATAGTCGCCGTACCTGGGTTATCCAAAATGGCCGAATTGCCCACCGGCAGAGACTGGAAATTGGTCAACGGAAAGCAGGTATTAACCCCCGAAACGGCGCAGTTCTGCGAGGTAAACAGGCTCAACAGTGCATTGGTCAAACCACCCAGGCAGCCACTGGTACAGTTGAGTTGGCTGCCATTAACCATGCCCGACATGGTGCCCCGCACAGGGTCTAGATTACCGGAGCTATTGACCAGCTCGGCATCGGCCTCCATGGTGCTGGAGCGATACACCCCCGCGAGCCCAAGCAATAACTGCGTACCGAAACCAGCAGCGTTATAGATAGGATCGGCAGTGCCTTTAATGTGCACCGGCACGCTCCCCGTCAGGCTCTTGATATCCCCCGACAAGGTGCCCTTGGACTCGGCAAAGCCAACCCGCAGCCCAACAATTTTGTTGCCCGAGTAGGCCATTTCAATAAAGGGATCATTAATCATGAATGGGTTAATGGCGCCGGTGCTATCGGTCACGCTGCCCAAGGCAAAGTTATTGATCAAGATGTCGGCCGAGTTCGCCGCCTCGCCCGCACGTGGGTAAAGCCCAAGCTGCAGCTTGTTCATATTCATCTGGGTCTCGACCTTCAAGCCCAGATTGATCCGGGTGTAGTCGATCCCGGCATTGCTCTCGGCATTCAGGTTGAGAAAGCCCTGGCCGGACACCGCCGCCAGCTCGCCATCATTCATCGGTTCCATGCGCGCTTGCGCCGCGCCGGCCAGCACGCCGACAGCCAGCAGTGTCAAAGCGCGAAGACATAACCGCGAAGATGCACGCATAAGAAATTCCTTGAAGGGTCGCGAGCCGGAAAGTGACGACTCGTCGCATGTAGCCACTATAAGGACAGCAGCGTCAGAAACGCCCAACCCATAGTCGAGAAAACCATGGCTCCCTGCCTTCGCCGCACAAACAGTTGCGCCCAGGCGTTACCCATCACCCCAGCGGCGTAACACCTGTGTCACCCAGCCCGCCACGGCGACAAAGCCCTGCCGGCAACTGCTGAATTTAGCGGCCCATACAGTACAATTAGCGCCTTTGTGTGTTTCAGCCCTCTGCGAGACCGTTTTAGCGATGATCGACCCAAAGCGCGTATTACGTGCCCTTGCCGAACACTGGAACCTGCTTGAACCGCTGTGTGAGCGATTCGATCAGGGCACGCTGAGCCTTAGCGATTTGCGCAAGCAGCTTGGCAATCAGTTGGTCGAGGGCTCGGCGACCGATATCACCGCCCTGCTCGACCAATGGATTCGCCTGGATATTTTGGTGCCGGTGGCCAAGAGCCCGAATCGCTTCGAGCTGAATGCGCAGATCCATGACTTTCTCGCCTACCTGCGCCGCGAGCATCGACTCGGCCTGTGCCTGGAGATCGAGGCCTACTTGCGCCATCTCGAGCGGCTGGCCAGTTATATTCAGGACGCCTTTGACAATCGCGACAGCCACGACCTGGCCCGCCAGTTGCGCTTGCTCGACATGCGCGTGCGCGATGTTTTAAAGAAACTCACCAACGACGAACAGGCGCTGGTCGGCGTCGCCGAGCGGGCTAAGACCCACGACCGGCAAATCCCGCTGCGTCAGCGTTACGCCGAGGTGCTGGCGACTTGGGACGAGTACGTCGAGCCGATGATCCAACTGGTGGCCGCCGACGGCGCCTTCGAGCAAGGCGTGCAGCGGGTCGAGCAGGTGTTGCTGCGCCTGCTCAGCGAGCAGCAACGCCTCGGCCAACTGGTCGACGATGACCTGCTGCTGCGCACCCATGCACGCATCCTCGAGATGCAGACCAGCGCCCAGCTGACCTTGCGCCGCGCCCGCGTGCTGCTGTTGCCGCTGCGCGAAGAAGCGCGCCGGCACAACGCCGTGACCCGTGGTGCCGCATTGGCGCTGGCCGCCATCCGCCGCAAGGGCTTGGACGCCGTGCCTCAAGCTTCACTGCCGCTGTTTACCCGACCGCAAAGCGCCTTTCTCGGTACCGCCTCCCAGGTTGAGGCCTACGTTTATGCGCTGGCCCGCTTCGAGCCAAAACCGGCGCAGTTCCCCAAGGCCAGCGGCCCGCGCGGCGGCAAACCCACCCAAGCGCCGCACACTGCTCGCGAGATGCTCGAACGCTGCGCCAATGCCCTGCCGATGCCCGACCTGATGCTCTGGTTATTGGAGCAAGAACCTGAGGGCGCCACCGATGAGCTGCTCTATTGGTTCTCGCGGCTATCGCGCGACAGCCGCTTCCAGCGTGAGCGCCTGAGCCGGCGCGATTACCTGACCACCGAGCATCAAGTCAGCCTCAGCTCTTACGCGTTGCTGAGCCGAGCCGATGCATAAGCCCCATGTAGGGTGGACAACGCTTTGCTTGTCCACCGCCCCGCACTCCGAACCTTCTGGTGGCAAACGCTTCGCGGTTTACCACCCTACGACTGCCTGTGAGCA
>JAIERD010000389.1 GCA_019747155.1 Pseudomonadaceae bacterium | reverse complement strand
CGATTCCGCCAAGTCGCGGGCTGATTTACGACCGCAACGGGGTGATCATCGCCGACAACCGGCCCAGCTTTAGCCTGACCATGACCCGTGAGCGCTCCGGCAAAGACTGGTTGCAGCTGTTGGATGTAATAGTCGAGGTGTTGGCGCTCACCCCCGATGATCGGCGTCTGTTTGAAAAACGCATGCGCCAAGGCCGGCGGCCCTTTGAGCCGGTGCCGATTCTGTTTGAGCTGAGCGAGGAGCAGATTGCCCTGATTGCGGTCAATCAGTTCCGCCTGCCCGGCGTCGAGGTGATCGCCCAATTGGTGCGGCACTACCCGCAAGGCGAGCATTTTGCTCATTCGGTCGGCTATGTCGGGCGGATCAACGAGGCCGAGCTGAAAAAGCTCGATCCGATCAATTACAGCGGCACTCACCATATTGGCAAGACCGGCATCGAACGCTTTTATGAACCGGAGCTGCATGGCTCAGTGGGCTACGAAGAAGTCGAAACCAATGCCCGTGGGCGTATCTCGCGGGTGCTTAAACGCACCGATCCGCAGCCCGGCAAAGACATTCACCTGAGTATGGATATCGGTCTGCAGCAAGCCGCCGAGGCGGCGTTGGCCGGCAAGCGCGGCGCCATTGTGGCGCTCGACCCGGCCAATGGCGATGTGCTGGCGATGGTCAGCCTGCCCAGCTTCGATCCAAATTTGTTCGTCACCGGGATTGGCTTGAGCGCTTATGCAGAGCTGCGCGATTCAATTGATCGGCCGCTGTTTAATCGGGTCTTGCGCGGTTTGTATCCGCCGGGTTCAACCATCAAGCCGGCAGTCGCGGCAGCCGGTTTGGACGCCGGGGTGGTGACGGGTGATACGCGGGTATTTGATCCGGGTTATTTCCAGTTGCCCAACTACGACCACAAGTACCGCAACTGGAACCGTACCGGCGATGGCTGGGTGAATCTGGAGATGGCTATCATGCGCTCCAACGACACCTACTTTTACGAGCTGGCGCACCGGCTTGGGGTGGATCGCCTGGGCTTGTATCTGGGCCGCTTCGGGATTGGCCAGAAAGTATCACTGGATATGTTTGAAGAGTCGCCGGGTTTGATGCCGTCGCGCGAGTGGAAGCGCGCCCGTTACCGTCAGGCTTGGTATCCGGGTGAAACCTTAATTCTGGGGATTGGTCAGGGCTACATGCAAACCACGCCTTTGCAACTGGCCCAAGTGGCGGCCTTGATTGCCAATAAGGGCAAGTGGAACCGCCCGCATTTGGCCAAGGATATCGATGGCGTGGCGCCGCAAGACTTGGTGCGCCCGCCCGAGTTGCAACTGCCCAGCCCGATGGCCGATATCCAGTTGCGCGACCCGAAAAGCTGGCAGCAGGTCAGCAATGGCATGCAGCAGGTCATGCACGGTGCTCGGGGCACGGCACGCAAAGTGGGCGATACGGCGGTGTATCGAATGGCGGGCAAAAGTGGTACGGCGCAGGTGGTGGCGATCAAACAGGGAGAGAAATATGATCGCTCCAAGGTTCAGGAGCGGCATCGCGACCATGCGTTGTTTATCGCCTTCGCGCCGGCGGATAACCCTAAAATCGCCGTGGCGGTGATGATCGAGAACGGCGAGTCGGGCTCCGGGGTGGCCGCACCGATCGTGAAAAAAGTGATGGATGCCTGGCTGTTGGGGTCCGACGGCCAGCTTAAACCCGAGTTTCGTTCACCTGCGGATGCGAGCAATAAAACCATGAGTCAGCAACCATGAAGCCGTCAGCATGAGCAGTGGCTTTAATCGCAGCCTGTCTGGCGACGACGTATTACGCCGCCGCGCCAGCTTGCTGCAGCGCCTGCATATCGATGGTCAGCTATTGCTGATTCTGCTGATCCTGGTCGCTGGCGGTTTGTTTGTGCTGTATTCGGCCAGCGGTAAAGACTGGGGTTTGCTGATCAAACAAGCGGCCTCCTTTGGCGTGGGCCTGGTGGCGATGTTTGTGGTCGCGCAATTGGACCCGCGCTTTATCGCGCGCTGGGTGCCGCTGGCCTACGTGCTGGGGGTGGTGTTGCTGGTGGCAGTGGATGTCATGGGGCATAACGCCATGGGCGCCACGCGCTGGATCAATATTCCTGGGGTGGTGCGTTTCCAACCCTCGGAGTTTATGAAAATCATCATGCCGGCGACCGTCGCCTGGTACCTGGCCAAGCGCAGTTTGCCACCTAAGATTCAGCATGTGTTGGTGGGCTTGGCCATGATTGGCGTACCCTTTGCGCTGATCGTGCGCCAGCCGGATCTGGGTACTTCGTTGCTGATTCTGGTGTCCGGTTTGTTTGTGATGTTTATGGCGGGCCTGCGCTGGCGCTGGATTCTGGCCGCGGTGGCAGCGGTGGTTCCGGTGGCGGTGGGGATGTGGTTTTTTGTGCTGATGCAGTATCAAAAGCAGCGCGTGCTGACCTTTCTCGACCCGGAAAGCGATCCGCTGGGAACTGGTTGGAATATTATCCAGTCCAAAGCAGCTATCGGTTCTGGCGGGGTGTTTGGCAAAGGCTGGCTACTGGGCACCCAGTCGCATCTGGATTTTTTGCCGGAAAGCCATACCGATTTTATTATTGCTGTGCTCGGCGAAGAGTTTGGCCTGGTCGGCATCTGTGTATTGCTGCTGATTTATTTACTGCTGATTACGCGCGGCTTGGTGATTACTGCCCAAGCGCAGACACTCTTCGGTAAGCTATTGGCCGGCAGCCTGACCATGACCTTCTTTGTCTATGTGTTCGTCAATATCGGCATGGTCAGTGGCTTGTTGCCGGTGGTCGGCGTGCCGTTACCTTTTATTAGCTACGGCGGCACCTCGTTGGTGACGTTGATGACTGCGTTTGGGATCTTGATGTCGATCCATACCCATCGTAAATGGATCGCCCAGGTTTGATGACAATGAATGAATTAACCCGCCACTCCATACCTTTGTTGCGCCGCGTGCTGTCGCGCAAGCTGACTGGCTATGCCTTGCTGGCGAGCCTGTGCGGCGTGCCAGCGGCGCAGGCGCTGGACTATGACAACTCGCCCGAGGTGGCCGGTTTCGTTAGCGAAATGACCAATGCCCATGGCTTTGCCAGTGAGCAATTGAGCCTGTTGTTTACTCAGGTTGAACGTAAGCAGTCGATTCTCGACGCCATCTCGCGGCCGGCAGAAAAAGTGAAGCCGTGGAGCGAATACCGGCCGATCTTTATCACCGAGGCGCGGATCTCCCGGGGTGTCGACTTTTGGCGGCAGCACGAGGCCGCATTGCTGCGCGCCCAGCAGGAATATGGGGTTGATCCACAGGTAATCGTGGCAATCATTGGCGTCGAAACCTTCTACGGCGGCAATACTGGCAATTACCGGGTCATCGATGCGCTTACCACCTTGGGCTTTGATTACCCGCCACGGGCGCCGTTTTTTCGTCAACAATTGAAAGAGTTTTTACTGCTGACCCGTGAGCAGCAACTCGACCCGCTCAGCGTCAAAGGCTCCTATGCCGGCGCCATGGGCTTGCCGCAGTTTATGCCAAGCAGTTACCGGGCCTTCGCGGTCGATCTGGATGGCGATGGCAAAATCAATATCTGGACCGATCCGGCTGATGCTATCGGTAGCGTCGCCAGTTATTTCAAGCAGCATGGCTGGACTGCCGGCGGCTTGGTGGTGAGTCGCGCCGAGGTGCGTGGCGCCCATGTCGATGAAGGCCTGACTGTGGGCATTGAACCGGTGAAAACCGTGGGCGAATTACGCGCCCTCGGTTGGTCGAGCCACGACGCCCTGCGCGCCGATCTGCCGGTTACCGCCTTTCGTTTCGACGGTGCCGAAGGGCCGGAGTACTGGCTGGGCTTGTCGAATTTTTACGCCATTACCCGCTATAACCGCAGCGCCATGTACGCCATGGCCGTGCATCAACTGTCCGAGAAGTTAGTGCAAGCGCGGGGTGGCAAATGAAAGCCATGCAGGTATTAAGACTTGGCGCTAACGTGAGCCTGGCAGTGCTGCTGATCAGCTGTTCGCACAGTCGCGCACCGCAGCCGCTACCGACCACTGGACCGATTTCAGGGCCGGGCAATTACGCCAAGCCGCACCGTGATGGCGCGCCTTGGTGGGACGTTGACGTGTCGCGGATCGCCGATGCGGTGCCGATGCCCAACTACGGCCCGGTCAAGGCCAACCCCTACACCGTGCTGGGTAAAACCTATTACCCGCAAAAGGACGCCCGTAGCTATCAGGTCACGGGGCTGGCCTCCTGGTACGGCACCATGTTTCATGGTGAGGCCACGGCCAACGGCGAAAAATACGATCTGTATGGCATGACCGCAGCGCACAAGACCTTGCCGCTGCCCAGCTATGTGCGGGTGACCAATCTAGAGAACGGCAAGACCGTGATAGTGCGGGTGAACGACCGTGGGCCGTTTTATTCGGACCGGGTGATTGACCTGTCGTTTGCCGCCGCCAAAAAACTCGGTTATGCCGAGGCCGGCACCGCCCGGGTGCGGGTTGAAGGTATCGATCCGCACCAGTGGTGGGCTCAGCAGGGCCGGCCGGTGCCGCTGGTGTTGGCCGGGCCGCAGAAAGTAGCGCAAGCGCCGCAGCCCTTGACCGTCGCCATGGCGGCGCCGATTGAGGAGTATTCGCCGCCCGCAGCGCAACATGCCGAGGCCGTGTTGCCAATGTCAGTTTCGGAGTCGCTGTCGACACCGCTAAAAAAAAACGCTTCCGCACCAGTCGCTGGGCTGTATCTCCAGGTGGGCGCCTTCGCCAACCCGGACGCTGCCGAGCTCCTCAAAGCCAAGCTGAGCCAAGCGGTGACTGCCCCGGTGTTTATCAGCTCGGTGGCGCTCAACCAGCAGACACTGCACCGAGTCCGCCTGGGGCCAATCAGCACTCAGGCTGAGGTTGAACAAGTACAACAATCAGTCAGGCAGGCCAATTTGGGTCAGCCGAGTTTAGTCCGACCGCAATAGTGGTCGACGGCACCAGCGCTAGTCGCGTTAAACGCCGTTGCCAGATCCCCGGGAGCGCTCATGCGAGCGCGCTAACCCTAGAACCGTAAATTCAGAGATGCTGATGAATATCACCCGCTTTGCACAACGTCTGTCACTGCTTACCTTGTTGGTTGCTGCCCCGATTGCCTCGCTGTCTGCGGCGCAGGCCGTTCCTGCACCGCCGCAGCTGGCGGCCAAGGCCTATGTGCTGATGGATGCGCTCAGCGGCCAGGTCCTGCTGGAAAGCAATGGCGATCAGCGCTTGCCACCGGCCAGTCTGACCAAGTTGATGACGGCTTATATCGCCACGCTGGAAATTCGCAGTGGCAAAATTGGTGAAGAAGACTTGGTGCCCGTCAGCGAGCACGCTTGGCGCGCTGGCGGCGCGGCTTCTGGCGGCTCCACCATGTTCCTGCCGTTGAACAGCCAGGTTTCAGTCAGCGACCTTCTGCACGGCATCATCATCCAGTCCGGTAACGACGCCAGCATCGCTCTGGCCGAACATATTTCCGGTAGCGAGGACGGCTTTGCCGACCGGATGAATGAGACCGCCGCAACCCTGGGGATGAGTGGCAGCCACTTTATGAATGCCACTGGCTTGCCAGATCCGGAGCATTACTCCACCGCCCATGATATGGCGCGCTTGGCGCGGGCAATTATTTACGTTGACCCAGCGCATTACGCGATCTATTCACAGAAGCAATTCTTGTGGAACAACATCAAACAGGACAACCGCAACCTGCTGCTGTGGCGCGACAAGACAGTCGACGGCCTGAAAACCGGGCACACCGAAGAGGCCGGTTACTGTTTGGTGGCTTCGGCGGTACGGGAAAACATGCGTTTGATCTCGGTCGTCTTTGGTACCAACAGCACGCAAGCGCGCGCCGCCGAAACCCAAAAATTGCTTAGCTATGGTTTTCGTTTCTATGAAAACAAGACGTTCTACCAAAAAGGCGTAGAGCTGGCCAAAGTGCCGGTCTGGAAAGGCCTTGAGCGTGAAGTGAATGCAGGCCTGGCTGAAGACCTGACCTTGACCGTGGCCAAGGGCCAGGCGAAAAATCTGCAAGCCAGTATGACCTTCTTGCCACAACTGGTCGCTCCGATTACCCAGGGCGCGGTGATTGGTAAAGTTGAAGTCAGCTTGGATGGCAAAGTCATCCACAGCAGCGATCTGGTGGCCTTGCAATCGGTCGAAGAGGCCGGTTTCTTTCGCCGCATGTGGGACGGCCTGCGGTTGTTCTTCTTCGGTCTATTCAACTAAAGCTGCGTCCGGGTATGTCTAAAGGGGCGTGCCCGGCAGCGGCTGCAGAGGTCTTTGTGAGTGAACACTCTCTATGAATAAGCAGGATTTACCACCACCGGTAATCGAGTTCCCTTGCCCGCTGTATCCGATCAAGGTGATTGGCGATGCCGGCGAGGGCTTTGCCGAAATGGTCATCGAAGTCATGCTGCGCCATGCGCCGGACTTCGATCCCAGCACCCTAACCCGGCGTGACAGCAGCAATGGCCGCTTTCACTCCTTTCAGGTGTTGATTACCGCCACCGGGCCACTGCAACTGGAGGCGATTAACAGTGATCTGCGCGCTACCGGCCGCGTCCATATGGTGCTGTGATGCATCCTAGCCAGGAGCCACATACAGATGCTGTTGTGGTAAGCGTGCTGGGCGTGCGTGAGTTGGGTCTGCAGCCCTATGAGCCGATTTGGCAGGCGATGCAGAACTTCACTAACAATCGCACGCCCGACAGCGCCGATCAGCTCTGGCTGTTGCAGCATGGGGCGGTATTTACCCAGGGCCAGGCCGGCAAGGCCGAACACCTTTTGTTACCAGGTGATATCCCGGTGGTGCAGGCCGATCGCGGCGGTCAGGTGACCTATCACGGCCCCGGCCAATTGGTTGCCTATGTGCTATTGGATGTGCGTCGGCTCGGCTTTGGGGTGCGTGAGCTGGTCAGCCGTATCGAGCAAAGCTTGATCGAGTTGCTGGCCAGTTATGGCATTAACGCGGCGGCCAAAGCCGATGCACCGGGCGTGTATGTGGACGGGGCGAAAATTGCCTCGTTGGGCCTGCGGATTCGCAACGGCCGCTGCTTTCATGGCTTGGCGCTGAATGTGGACATGGACCTTGAGCCGTTTGCGCGGATCAACCCCTGTGGTTATGCGGGACTGCGCATGACCCAGATGCGAGACCTGATCGGCCCGCTGGATTTTGCCGAAGTAAGTGCCCGATTGCGCGCACAGCTCGTCAAACACCTCGGTTATGTTGAACAGACGACCCTGACGGGCGGAATCGAAGCACTATGAGTATTGAATCTGCAGGTCCAGTTGCATCGGTCAAAACCCCGCTCAAAGTCGAAGCCGGGGTCAAGCTGCGCGGCGCCGAGAAGGTCGCGCGGATCCCGGTAAAAATCATTCCCACCGATGAGTTCTTGCGCAAGCCCGACTGGATTCGGGTGCGCATTCCGCTGTCGCCGGAAGTCGATAACATCAAGCAACTGTTGCGCAAACACAAACTGCACAGCGTCTGCGAAGAGGCCTCCTGCCCGAACCTGGGCGAGTGTTTCTCCGGTGGTACCGCGACCTTTATGATCATGGGCGACATCTGCACTCGGCGCTGCCCGTTCTGCGACGTCGGCCATGGCCGGCCGAATGCGCTGGATGCCGATGAGCCGAAGAACCTGGCAGTGGCCATCGCCGACTTGCGGCTGAAGTACGTTGTGATCACCTCGGTGGATCGCGATGACCTGCGTGACGGTGGCGCCCAGCACTTTGCCGACTGCCTGCGTGAGATTCGCTTGCTGAGCCCTGGCGTGCAGCTAGAGACCCTGGTTCCCGACTACCGTGGCCGGATGGACATCGCTCTGGCGATTACCGCCAGCGAGCCGCCGGATGTGTTCAACCACAACCTGGAAACCGTGCCGCGTCTGTACAAGGCCGCGCGTCCGGGTTCGGATTTCGAGTGGTCGCTGGACCTGCTTCAAAACTTCAAAAAGCTGGTACCGAATGTGCCGACTAAGTCGGGTCTGATGCTCGGCTTGGGCGAAACCGATGAGGAAGTCATCGAAGTCATGCAGCGCATGCGCGAGCACGACATCGA
>JAIERD010000271.1 GCA_019747155.1 Pseudomonadaceae bacterium | reverse complement strand
CTCCAGAAAGAAATCGGGAGCACAGCATCAGACCGTACTTGGATCATTTGAAGGTGGGGTTTATGGAGCGGTTACCAAGGATCAACGTCTACGTCGACTTTAACTTTGGTGGAGCCAGCGTATGTTGTGCCTGTGGTGTCAATATCGATGTAACGAACTTGGCCGTTAATCATGATGTTGTCAGTCAGCATGTAGTCCATGCCCACTTGACCTGCCAAGCCCCAAGAGTCTTTCATGTCTAAGCCGCTGAAGCCTTGTGCTTCAGCTTCGTTGCTCAGCTTGTCATCAAAGAACCATGTGTAGTTTATGCCTACGCCAAGGTAGGGCTGGAATGCCGAGCTGCTTTCCATTGGGTAGTAGAGTGCGCTCAGGGTTGGCGGCAGCTGTTTAACTTCGCCCAGTTTCAGCCCGCCCAAGCCTTTGGTGCCTACGTTATGGGTGAACGGTGTAGCGGCCAATAACTCAATTGCGACGTTGTTAGTCAGCATATAAGCGAAGTTCAAACCCAGCTGAGTATCGCTGTCCAGGGTAGCTTTGGCATCAATTGGCGTGCCGCCGACTTTGATGTCTGAGCTTTTTTCATTCGGCGCTACGGTGATAGCACCGGCACGCACAATGATGTCGCCTTCTTTGTGGGCGAAGGCGGCTGGACTGGCGATGGCCAGGGCGATCAGGGAAGCGGTAAGCAGTGATTTACGCATGGTGGGCCCCATCAAGTTATAAGCAGTGTTGTATGGGCGCCATGGTAGAGAGTGGGCTAAATCGTATCTTGATCCAGCTCAATGGAAGGGGCGGTCAGCGTTTTTTTACGGAACTATGTCCATAAGGCTGCGGCCGCCGGCGTTTAGAGTACAAAGCGCCAGATGGTGATGAAGTGCAGCAGGCTGCCGGCCATTACAAATAAATGCCAGATGCCGTGCCAATGGCGAAAGCGACTGTCGTTGGCGAAGAAGATAATCCCCACGGTGTAAAACACCCCGCCAGCTGCCAGCCAGCTGAAGCCCTCGGTGCCTAACACGGCGATTAACGGCTTGACTGCCACCAGCACAATCCAGCCCATTACCGCGTAGATAATCAGCGACATGATTCGCGCTTCGGAGCGCGGCTTGATCTCTTGCAACATGCCGATCAGTGCCAGGCTCCAGACGGTTGCCAGCAACGACCAGCCCCAGGGGCCGCGCAAGGTGACCAGGCAGAATGGCGTGTAGCTGCCGGCGATCAGCAGGTAAATCGACAGGTGATCGAGCTTTTGCATGATCACTTTGGCGCGGCCCTGAACGCTGTGATAAATCGTCGAGGCGCTGTACAGCACAATCAAGCTGACGCCATAGATGGCGACGCTGATGATCTTCCAGCGGTCGCCACTAAACCCGGCCAGCAGCAGCAACCAGAATGCGCCCGCCACGGCCAGAACTGCTCCGATCAGATGAGTCCAGGCATTAAATTTTTCACCGTGATACATGTTGTCCGGCTCTCAAAGGGCAGCAAAAAATAGGCTATCTCCCCGTTAACTGTGGAAGACCGATTTTGTAGGGTGGGCTTTAGCCCATCGCTGCTGAACGCGGCAATATTTGTGGGCTGAAGCCCACCCTACGCAAAGCTCGTCGCCAGCAACACGTTCTGGAGTTAGTTTTCCGGGCTTTCGTAGGGGTAAATCTTGCTGGCGCTCATCTGGTAGCCGGCCTCGGCCAAGTCGGTGCTGGTGGCCTCGACCTTTAGCGGGCCTTCGATCCAGAACGGCTGATAGAGGTTGTCCATCAGTACACCCAGTTCGGTTTTTACGTGAACTATCTGGTTCGGCGGCGGCGGCGGTACATGGATGCAGGCGCCGTAGTAAGGCACCAGCAGGAACTCGGTGACCCGACCCTCTTCGGTCACATTCAGCGGCACTATATAGCCGGGCAGTTTGATCAGCTGGCCGTCCAACTCCTTGACCACCGGAGCGACCACCGATTGTTGGGTGGCCGCCGGGCCGGTCTCGCTCGCCAGTACATCGGCGAGCTTGGCCAGGTCGTGGATCGGCGCGGGAGGGGCGGCGGCCGGCGCCTCGGCCGGGAGCATTTCCGTCCAGGTCAGTTCGCGCGGCTCGCCCGCCCAGAGCGGCGCCGCGAGCAGCAGCGACAGGGTCAGCGTCAGTGGCAAAGCAAGTGCGGCACGCAGCATCAGTGGCTTCTCATAGGCGAATCGACAGACCGTCGGCAAGTGACTGGCGATACGCGCGCCACGCCGGGATAGCGCCCATCAGCAGGGCGGCCGCCAGAATAGCGCCAAGCAGGGTCCACTCATAGCGGCTTGGCAGCGCTAACGGCAGGAATAAACCGTAGTTGGCCTGCACGGCGTTTTGCGCCAAGGCGATGCCCAGATACAGCAGGCTGACCCCGAGCAGCACGCCGGCGGCCGCCAGGCTGAAGGCTTCCAACAGCAGCAAACTGGCGATATGCCAAGGCCGGGCACCCACCGAGCGGAGAATCGCCATCTCGCGGCGGCGCTCGTTGAGGCTGGTGAGAATCGCCGTGAGCATGCCGATCAGCCCGGTCAGCACCACAAACAGCGACACCACAAACAGCGCCTGTTCGGCGGTGCCCATCAGGCTCCAAAGCTCTTGCAAGGCCACGCCGGGCAAGATCGCCAGCAGCGGCTCGCCGCGAAATTCGTTGATCTCGCGCTGCACGCTAAAGGTCGCGATTTTACTTTTCAGCCCGAGCATCACGGCCGTAATTGCCGTGGGCTGCAAGTCCATGCTGCGCGCTTGCTCGGCGCTGACGCGTCCGGCGCCATGGGCCGGCACGCCGTTTTGCCAGTCGACATGCAGCGCCTGCATGCCTTGCAGGCTGATGTGCAAGGTGCGGTCGACCGGGGTGCCGGTGCGTTTGAGGATGCCCACTACGGTGAAGGGCTTGTCGTCGTGTTTAACCAGGCTGATGGTCGCGACGCCATGGGCCAGCACTATCTGCTGGCCGAGTTGATAGTGCAGGGCATCGGCCACTTCGGCGCCGAGCGTTACCTCAAAAGGATCACTGGCAAAGCCACGGCCTTGGGCCAGTTCCAGGGCTTGGTCACGGCCGTAGTGGTAGTGCTCGAAATAAATCGGCGTGGTACCCAGCACCCGGTAACCGCGGTGCGAGTCGCCGAGTGAAATTGGGATCGCCCATTTCACCTTGGGGTCTGCGGCGAAGTGCTCGAAGCTGTCCCAGCGAATATTGTTGGTGGCGTTGCCGATGCGGAACACCGAATACAGCAGCAGGTTGATGCTGCCGGAGCGGGCGCCAACGATCAGGTCGGTACCGCTGATGGTGCTGGCAAAGCTGTTGCGCGCTTCGGTGCGCACCCGCTCGACCGCCAGCAACAAACACACCGATAAGGCGATGGCGAACACTGTTAATAACGCGGTGAAGCGGCGGTTGGCCAGGCTGGCCAGGGCTAAGCGAAGGAGATACATACTTACAGCTCCGTTGGCCGGGTGGCGCGGTTCAGTTCGGCCAGCGACAGGCTGCGGTCGAACAGTGGCGCCAGGCTCTGGTCGTGGCTGACAAACAGCAGGCTGGAGCCGGCTTCCTGGCATTCGGCAAATAACAGCTGCAAAAACGCTTCGCGGGCGTCGGTGTCCAGTGCTGAGGTCGGCTCGTCGGCGATCACCAGTTCCGGCTGGCCGATCAGGGCGCGGGCGGCGGCCACCCGTTGCTGCTGGCCGATCGACAGCGCATCGGCGCGTCGGCTGAGCAACTGTGCATCGTGCAAGCCGAGGTGGGCGAGCAGGGCGGTGGCGGCCTGCGCGACACTGCCGTGGCGTTGCTGGGCGCGCTGGCTGCGCAGCTTGGAGAAGTGACAAGGTAGCTCGACGTTCTCGCGCACCGAGAGAAATGGCAGCAAGTTGAACTGCTGAAAGATGTAGCCGGTGTGATCGACCCGAAAGTGATCGCGAGCGCCGGCGGACATCTGGCTCAAGTCCGCACCGAGCAGGCGAATACTGCCGCGCGCCGGTTTTTGCACGCCGCCCAGCAGGCCGAGCAAAGTGGTTTTGCCGCTGCCGCTGGGGCCTTTGAGAAACAGGCTTTCGCCGCTTTGCAGGGCGAAGGCTGGAATATCCAGCAGCTCGGGTTGGCCGGGCCAGGCAAAGCCCAGCTCGGACAGTTCAATTAATGCGCTCATGCTGATCGGTGGCCTGCTTGGCGGTTGGAGGTGCGGCGTGGCGCGATGCTAACGCAGCCCGCCGGGTCGCGGTGCGCCAACTTAAAAGTTCAGGCGCGGATTAGCCGGGCTGAGTTCGCCGCCTTGCTGGCCCTTGGGGCCGATCAACTGCACCTGGATTTTCTGCGTGGCCGGGAAGCGTTTGAACAACTCGCTGAGGTCGATCCCCTGCAGCAGCTCAGGATGACTGCAGGTCAGGGCGTAGTCGGCATCGACATCGCTGTGCACGCTGGCGTTGTTAGTCGCGGCGGTTGCGGCGGCAAATACCTGGCTGGCAACCTCAAGCTTGGTCACGCGGCAATTCGCACCTGGCACGATGCTGAACAATGCCAGCGGATCTTGCAGTTGCTGCTTGGCTTTGGCTGCGGCGGCTTGGTCGCTGGCGCTGACGGCGGCATGTTCGAAGCCGACGATATTCATCGTTGGGCTTTCTAGAGCCAGCTCAAGCGTGTTGCCATCGAGCGCAACATTAAGCTGCGCCGCACCATGTTGGTGGGCGGCGAGGCTGCTGTGTTCGGCGTGCTCGTGGGCATGTTCATCATCGGCGGCTTGGGCTGCGGCCAGTGGCAGGAGGGCGAAGGGCAGGGCGAGTAACAAGCGGCGCATAAAGACTCCGGGCGAGCTATTGGATTTAAAGTTGTTACGTTATAACAAGTTTAAATCGGTTCGACCAGTGCCCGGGGGATTTGCGAGAGATGAGTGGCTGTAGGGTGGGCTTCAGCCCGCCAGTGTGCATGTGTTGTGTCGGCGGTGGGCTGAAGCCCACCCTACAGAGCGCTGAGCGCTGGCCTCAGTAAATCGCCTGATAGAGCTTGCGCCGGTAGCCGGTCACCAGCGGATGCTGATTGCCGAGCAGCTCGAAGACTTGCAGCAAGGTCTTGTGCGGCAAGCCTTCGGCGTAGTTGCGATTGCGAATAAACAGTCGCAACAAGGCCTCCAGCGCTGGCTCGTAGTGCTGGCGCGCCAGTTGCTGGATGGCCAGTTGATAAGCGGCTTCGTCGTCTTCAGGGTTCTGTGCCAGGCGGGTTTTCAGGCTGGCTACTTCGGGCAAGTCGGTGGCTTGGCGCAGGAAGGTCAGTTGCGCGCGAGCGGCGGCCAGGGCGTGCTGGTGCTCGGTGCCGGTGACCGCATTAAGCACCACTTCGGCTTCGCCAAGCTCGCCGCGTTCGGCCAGGCAGCGCCCGTACAAAATCAGCGCGGCGGCGTTGTTGGCGTCGTCCGTCAGCAGTTGCTTGAGCAGTGCTTCGGCGGCGCCGAACTGCGCCTCGTTGAACAGCGCTTGCGCAGTGACCAGCGGATCGGCGGCTGGCTCCGGCGGCTGGGTCACATGCTGGGCAAGCATGGTGCGAATCGCCGACTCGGGTTGCGCGCCGGTAAAACCATCCACCGGCTGGCCGTCTTTAAACAGCACCACGGTCGGCAGACTGCTCACGCCCAGGCGCTGGACGATGTCCGGCTCCAGGTCGCAGTTGACCTTGGCCAGCAGCATCTCGCCCTGATAAGACTCGGCAATGCCCGCCAGCAGCGGCAGCAGCACCTTGCACGGTGCACACCACTCGGCCCAGAAATCCACCAGCACCGGCTTATGGAAGGAGTTCTCGATCACCAGTTGATCGAATTCGGCGATGCCGCTGACGTCGAAAATATAAGGGGTGGCGCTCATGGTCGGTCTCGCTGGGCGTTGGGTGCTAGGCACTGTAAATGTGGGCGATGGCTGGCGCAAACAACTGCGCCGCCGGATTAATCCCGGCGGGCGTGGTACAGGCTGACCAGGCGGAACTCGGCAGGCTCGGCTAGGTCGGGCCAGGTGCAGGCGTCCAGCAGGCCGATGCGTTGGTACTGTGGATGTTGAAAGTCGCGCACCCGCGAGTCGGCCACCAGCGCTTGCTGGCCACGGCTGAGAAACTGATCCAGCAGCGGCAGGTTGGCGCGGTCGTAGAGCACGTCGGCGACGATGATCAGGTCGAAGCGGTCAGCCTCGCTGAAAAAATCTGCCGAATAGCTCAGTTGCACGCCGTTCAGTTCGGCATTCGCCCGGCAGGCTGCCAGCGCAAGCGGGTCGAGGTCGCAGGCCACCACTTCGAGGGCGCCGGCTTTGGCGGCGGCAATCGCCGCCACCCCAGAACCCGCACCAAAGTCCAACACCCGCTTGCCGCGCACCCACTCGGGGTGCTCGGCAAGCCAGCGCGCCAGTACCAGACCGCTGGCCCAGCAGAAACACCAATAAGGTGGTTCCACTAAGATGCGTCGGGTTTCCTCGGGGTTGAAGGCCCGTTCCATATTGCGCGGGTCGATCAACCAGAGTTTTAGGTCGGTGCCTGGCAGGGGTTCGACAACTAATTGCGCATCGCCGAGCAGTTCGCCCAAGGCCGCTTGCAGGGCCGCGGGTGCGCTGTTGGTTGCTGCTGCGGTCACGGCGCCGGCACCAGGCGCAGTTCGCCGAGGGCGACCGAGACGCTTGGGTCGATCTGCCGGGGCGGCAAGTGCAGGGTCAACACTCCGCCCTGACTGACCCGCGCCCGTAGTTCCGCGCGCATGCCGGGCGCCAATTGATTGGGCGCAAAGCGCAGACTAAACGGCAGCGCGCCGCCCTTGCCGCTTAAGCGCGTGCTGGCCAGTAACAGCAGCGGCCGGTCGCGTTGATCGACCAGCAACAGGGCCACTTCGGCCTCGCCGGCCAGCGGCACGTCGAGCAATTGGCCGCTCAGTTCGCGCAGCTCAGCCGGCAGCGCTGCTATTGGCGCGGCAGTGACGGCGGGCAGTGGCGCGGGGGCGATGGCGGGCGGGGTGCTGCTGCATGCGCCAAGCAGGGCGAATAAACACAGCGGGGCGAGCGGGCGCAACGACATGGCAGGCATCCAGGGCGACTATGGCTAGGGCCGCCTATATACCGCAAAGCCTGCGGCTTGTCTTGCCAGCGGGATGCGCTACCATGAGGGCCCTCATTTTTCCGGCCGTCTGCCAGCATGCATTGTCCGTTCTGTGGAGCTAATGACACCAAGGTAATCGACTCGCGTCTGGTTGCCGAAGGTGAACAGGTACGCCGTCGGCGCGAATGTCTCGCCTGCGAAGAGCGTTTCACCACCTTTGAGACCGCCGAACTGGTGATGCCGCGACTGATCAAGTCCGACGGCAGCCGCCAGCCTTTCGATGAAGAGAAGCTGCGCGCCGGCATGCAGCGGGCGCTGGAAAAACGCCCGGTGAGTGTCGAGCGGCTGGAAGCGGCAATAGTGCACATCAAGCACAAGCTGCGCGCCGCCGGCGAGCGCGAGATCAAGTCGCGGGTGCTCGGTGAGCTGGTGATGGGCGAGCTGCAAAAGCTCGATGAAGTGGCCTATATCCGCTTCGCCTCGGTGTACCGGCGCTTTCAGGATTTGAACGAGTTCCGCGAGGAGATCGAGCGCCTGTCGCGCGAGCCGAATAAAGAATGACGTCTAGCGAACAGGCTGCGCTCGATCAGCACAGCATGGCCCGCGCGCTCGAATTGGCGCGCAACGGGTTGTATTCCACCCATCCCAATCCTCGGGTCGGTTGCGTCATAGTCCTGGGCGCGCAAACTGTCGGCGAAGGCTGGCATGCGCGAGCCGGCGAGCCGCACGCCGAGGTGTATGCCTTGCGCCAAGCCGGCGAGAAAGCGCGCGGCGCCACCGCCTATGTCACCTTGGAACCCTGCAGCCATCATGGCCGCACCCCGCCGTGCGCCGATGCGCTGATCAATGCCGGCGTGGCGCGGGTGGTGGTGGCCATGCAAGACCCCAATCCGCAAGTGGCCGGCAGCGGCTTGGCGCGTTTGCAGGCGGCTGGCATTAGCGTGCAGTGCGGCGTG
>JAIERD010000382.1 GCA_019747155.1 Pseudomonadaceae bacterium | reverse complement strand
CTGCAGTGCCCGGCGCCACGGCGCTAATCGCCGTATCGCTGTGCACCGGCCGTGGCGGCAAGACTGCCTGATTGGCTTTCGGCGCGCAGGCCCAACCACCGGAGGCCGAGGCCTGGCAGTCAAATTGCTCGCCAGCCAACACCGGTTGCAAGACCAAAGGCTGCACGACCAGCAAGCTGCCAGTCATTAACAGGGGAAATTTTTTGCGGAATACTGGGGACTTTACTGCCATCTTGTTATCCGGGCTTCCTGCACGCCATCGGGCTGCGGGGGCCGCATGCCTCTCGATGGGTTGAAAAAGATGCTGGATAATAAAGCATGACCCGCATAACGGCTAGCGCCGTCGGAGACCCTGTAATGCCTGTTGAAGATCTACGTTTAGAGCTGCTCAGTCACTGGCTTGAGCAACAGTTACCACCCTTGTTTGCCCGCGAGGACTGGGGCACGGTGCCTGTGGCTAGTCTGACGGCGGCCAGCAGCGATGCCAGTTTTCGCCGTTATTTCCGTTGGGAGGGGGGCGGGCGCACCTTAATAGTGATGGACGCGCCACCGCCCCAAGAGGACTGCCGGCCCTTTGTAAAGGTCGCCGAGTTGCTGGCCAGCGCCGGCGTGCATGTGCCGCAGATCCTCGCGGCCGACCTCGAGCGCGGCTTTTTGCTGCTGCCTGATCTGGGCCGGCAAACCTATCTCGAGGTGATTAATCCCGGCAATGCCGATGCCTTATTTGCCGATGCCGTACAGGCGCTACTGAAGTTTCAGCAATTGCCGCTGACCGATGGTTTGCCGGTGTATGACGCGGCGTTATTGCAGCGTGAACTGCAGCTGTTTCCCGATTGGTATCTGCAAAAGCATCTGCAGTTGACCCTGAGTGGAGAGCAGCTGGCCGCCTGGCAGCGCATCTGCACCCTGTTGGTCGACAGTGCCTTGGCGCAGCCGCAGGTCTTGGTGCATCGCGACTTTATGCCGCGCAACCTGATGGACAGCAGTCCCAATCCCGGCGTGCTGGACTTTCAGGATGCGGTCTACGGTCCGGTCACCTACGACGTTACCTGTCTGTTCAAAGATGCTTTCTTGAGCTGGCCAGAGGCACAGGTGCGCGATTGGCTGGAAGGCTATTGGCGCCAGGCGCTGGATGCGCAGGTTCCGGTGCAGCCGGCGCTTGAGGATTTCTTGTGCGCCAGCGACCTGATGGGCGTGCAGCGCCATTTGAAGGTGATCGGGATTTTCGCGCGCATCTGCTATCGCGACGGCAAACCCAAATACTTAGGCGATGTGCCGCGCTTCTTTGCCTATATCGATGCGGTGCTGGCCCGTCGGCCGCAGCTGGCCGAGTTGCGTGAACTGTTGGCGAGTCTGCCGGTCGTGGATTTGCCCGCATGAAGGCGATGATTCTTGCTGCCGGTAAAGGCGAGCGCTTGCGCCCGCTGACCCTGCACACGCCCAAGCCCTTGGTGCCGGTGGCTGGCGTGCCCCTGATCGAGTATCACTTACGCGCCTTGGCCGCCGCCGGTATCCGCGAGGTGGTAATCAATCACGCCTGGTTGGGCGCGCAAATCGAGGCGCATTTAGGCGATGGCGCGCGCTTCGGGCTGAGCATTGCTTACTCCCCGGAAGGCGAGCCGCTGGAGACCGGCGGCGGAATTCTGCGCGCCTTGCCGCTGCTCGGTGATGAGCCCTTTATTCTGGTTAATGGCGATATTTTTACCGACTATCCCTTCACCCATTTGTGCCGGCCACTGTCTGGCTTGGCGCACCTGGTGCTGCTGGATAATCCCGCTCACCACCCACAGGGGGATTTCAGTCTGCTGGCCGGCGGCAGTCTGGTTGATGCTCAGGCAGGGCAACCGAGCCTGACCTACAGCGGCATTGCCGTACTCAGCCCCGAGTTGTTTGCTGGCTGCCAGCCTGGGGCCTTCAAGTTGGCGCCGTTGCTGCGCCAGGCCATGGCTCAGGGTTTGGTCAGTGGCGAGCGCTATGCGGGGCGTTGGGTGGATGTGGGCAGCTATGAGCGCTTGGCTGAGGCCGAGTTGCTGGTCGCGAGCGCCTAGCATGTATTGGCCGATTACCGCGATGGGCGCCTTGGCCGGCATGTTGTTGGCCAGTATTCCCGGTGCGTTACTGGGCGGCTTGCTCGGGCAGGTGCTGGATCGGCGCCTGGACTTACAATCCTGGGCCGATTTACGTCGGCGCATGCAGGGGGTGAGCGGGCCGCGCGAGCAGCAATTGCTGTTTGGTCTGCTCGGTCGGCTGGCCAAAAGTGCCGGAGCGGTGACGGCAGCGCATATCCAGCAAGCCCGTAATGAAATGCGTCGCTTGCAGCTCGATGAGGCGGCCCAGCAGCTGGCGATTGCCGCCTTCACCCGTGGCAAGAATGCCGAGCAAAGCTTGCGCCGGCCGCTGCGGCAGCGGCGAGCCAATCGTGCCTTGGCTGATGAGCTGTTGCGTGCCTGTTGGCGCATGGCCTGGGCCGGTGGTCAGGTGGCGCCGGCGCAATATCAGCTGATTTTGGATTGTGGTGAGCACCTGGGCCTGCAGCGCGACGCCGTACTGGCCCTGGGTGCGGCCTATGCGCGCAGCAATGCGCCGCTGATGGCCAGTGCCGCAGCCGAACAAGAGGCCTTGCGGGTCTTGGGCTTAAGTGCCGAGGCTTCGCCGGCGCAGATCAAACAAGCCTATCGGCGGCTGCTCAGTCGCCACCATCCCGACAAGGTCGCAGGTTCTGGTGCCAGCCCTGCGCAGGTGCGCGCCGCCACCGACAAAACCTGCGAGTTGCACCGGGCGTTTGAACTGTTGCGCAACCGTCGCGACTTTCCCTAATTAAGGGGTGGGCGCGGCGGCTTCAGCTTGCAGATGCAGACTCAGCCAGCCACGAATGCGCCGGTACAGTTGTTCCTGCTCGGTGGCGGGATTGCCCGGCAGCGCCGACATGGCAACCTGAATATAGGCCGGGCTTTTTTGCCGCTTGCTGGCTTGTATGCGCTTGAGCGCGGCGGTGCGTTCGAGCTGTTGGTTCTTGTAGTAAAAATCGCCCACCGCCAGTTGCAGCTTCGGCACCAGCTCGTCCAGGGTTGGGCTGAACTGCTCGGGCAGCAGTGGCGCCACCAGCAGTAAATTCTGGATCGGCGAGGTTTTATGTTCGCTCAGGTAGCGCGCCGCCCAATAGCCGCCAGTGCCGTGACCCAGCAAGACAATGCTCTTGGGTTTTTGCTGTTGGGCAAACTCGATGCCGGCTTGAATCCGCGCCAAGACGCGCTCGGCGTGTTGCTCCGGGGTTTGCTCAGGCGGCGCCGCAGCTGCGCTGTTGTCGCTGGCTGGTGCGCTGTCGGCAGGGCTGGCGGCCGCAGCGCTGGCGTCTGGTGTCGCGGTGGGCTCTGCGGGTGCGGGCGCTTCGGCGCTGCCGGGCTCGATGCTGGCTGCCGCAGTGGCCACCGGCTGTGGATCGGGCAGCGTCAGGCTCAGAGTGTGCCAGCCGGCATCGGGTAACTTGCTGCGTAGCGGGCCAATCGCCTGGGGCCAGTCGGCACTTTCACCGGCGCCCGGCAGTAAAATCACCAGACCCTGGGCATCGCCTTTATTGGCCGGTTGCCAGAGTGCCAGAAAGTTTTCCTCGCCGGCTTTGAGTTGCTGCTGCTCGCCGGCCGGTAGCTGTTCTTGCAGCGCCAGGGCTTCTTCCTGGCTGCGTTCGGCCACCTCCGGCCGCTGCGTGGCAGTGTCGCTGGTAGTAGCGGCAGGCGCTGTGGCATCGGGTGCGGCAGTCTCGGCCGGCAACGCTGCGGCGTAAGGCAGTAACAGCGCTAGGCAACAGCATGAAAGTGTCGTCGCGAGGGTGCGTGGCATCAGAGCAGTCCGGCCGGGGAGGTACTGGCAGCCTAATAGCTCTGTCGTGGTTTGTCAGGCCGGGCTTGTGTTTGGTCTGCGCGGTACTCCAGGCGTGGTGGGCTGGAGTAAGGTGGCCTGAACGGTGTGGCTTTATCTATTTGAGGTGGCGACTGTGCTGGGTGTTTTGCGCTTACTGATGCTGCTGGGAGTGCTCGGCTGCGGCTTGCCTGTGCTGGCCGCAGGCGAGGCGCTGCCACTGGATGCGGCGCAGCGCGCCTGGCTGGCCGAGCACCGGCAATTGCGTGTTGGCGTGGTCTTGCAGGCGCCCTATGCGCAATATGATCGGCGCCTGCAGCAACTCTCCGGGCTCAATGTGGAGCTGATGCAGTGGCTGGCGACGGCGCTGCAGGTCGAGTTGCTCTGGCAGCAATATGCCGATCAGCCTGCGCTGGAGGCGGCCCTACGCGGCGGTAAGGTCGATGTGGCGCCGGGCCTCAGTCAAACCCCGGCCGGGCTGCGTCTGTGGCTGTATTCCGACCCCTATATGCGCGTGCCGCACTTGTTGGTGGGGACGCGCAACGGCGGCGCCGCGGTCGATCTGGAGCAGCTCGGCGCCACTGAGCCGGTGGCCGTGCGCATGCCCAGCGTGGTGGCCGACTACCTGCGCGGCACCTATGTGAGCCTCAATCTGCAGGCGGTCGGCAGCGACCGCGAGGCCTTGCAACAACTGCTTAGTCAGCAGGTGCGTTATGCGGTGATCGACGCGGCGCAGTTCAGTCGCCTAGCACGCGAGAGCGAGTTTGCCGAGCTGGCGGTGGTCGGCGATATCGGTTTGCCGCAGCTGTTGCGGGTCGCCTCGCGGCGCGATTGGCCCGAGCTGTCGACCTTGCTGGACAGCGCGCTGCGCTCGATCCCGGCCAAGCAGCTGGACCAATTGCGCGGGCGCTGGTTGCAACTCAAATACCCGCGCCTGGGCGACTCGCCGGGCTTCTGGCAGAACCTCAGCGGGATCTTGACGGTGTTGCTGTTGGCCGCGCTGGCCATCGTGTTCTCCCTGCGTCGTCAGCAGCAGGGTTTGGAGCGGCGCGTGCTGGAGGCGCGCCAGGCGCTTGAGTTGCAGGCCGCCAGTGAAGAGGCGCTACGGTTGTCGCAGTTTTCCATCGACCAAAGCACCGTCGGCATTCTCTGGGTTAACTGGGACAGCCACGTACGCTATGCCAACCGGGCGGTCGAACAGATGCTCGGTTATCCCCAAGGCGGCTTGCTGGAGCGGCCGCTGATCGAACTGGAACCAAGCCTAAAGATGGACCTCTGGTTGGCCCTGTGGAAGCGCGCCCGCGCCAGTGATGGCGAGCCCTTGAGCTTTGAGAGCCATTGCCTGCGCGCCGATGGCAGTGCGCTGCCGACCGACGTATCGCTGAGCTTTCTGCGCTTTCGCCAGGCCGAATATTTGGTCGTGTACATCACCGATGTGACCGAACGCCGCCGCGCCTTGGCCGCCCTGCAAGAGAGTCAGGCGCGCCTGCAAGGCATCGCCGCCAATGTGCCGGGCTTGGTGTTTCGTCTGGAGCGGCCGCAGCCGGAAGCGCCGGTGGACTTTGCGTTTATCAGCGATGGCAGTGAGCAATTGGTCGGCTATCCGGCGGCCACCTTGCTCCAGCCTGGTCGTGGAATTCGCAGCCTGGTGCACGGCGATGACCTCGCCGATTACAACCAAAGCCAGCTGGCGGCGCTGGAGGCGGACCGTGACTGGCACTGGCAGGGGCGCATTCTGACCCGTGAGGGCGAGCAGCGCTGGGCCGATATCAAGGCTATCGCCCGCCGGCTTGAAGATGGTCTGGTGGTGTGGGACGGCATCGTCTGGGACATCAGTGAGAGCAAACGCATCGAACTGGCGCTGAGCGAATCGCGCGGGCAATTACGCGAATTGTCGGCGCATTTGGAGAGCGTGCGCGAAGAAGAAAAAGCCCGCATCGCCCGCGAAGTACACGACGAACTGGGCCAGGTGCTGACCGTGCTCAAGCTGGAAACCGCCATGTGCGAGCTGGCCTATGGCGAGCTGGATGCGGGCTTGCAGGAACGCCTGAACAGCATGAAGCGGCTGATCGCCAGCCTGTTTCAGTTGGTCCGTGATGTGGCCACCGCCTTGCGCCCACCGATTCTGGATGCCGGCATCAGTTCGGCGATTGAGTGGCAGGCGCAACGCTTCGAGGCGCGCACGCAGATTCCGTGTTTGGTGCAGGTGCCCGACAACCTGCCGGCACTCGCGGATGCCAAGGCCATCGGCTTGTTTCGCATTTTGCAGGAGGCGCTGACCAACGTCATCCGCCATGCTCAGGCGCATACTGTCGAGGTGCGGCTGACGCTAGAGGCCGGCATGCTGTGCCTGAGCATCGTTGATGATGGCTGCGGTTTTGTCGCGCCCACCGGGCGACCCAGCTCTTTTGGTTTGGTCGGCATGCGTGAGCGGGTGCTGATGCTCGGCGGCAGTTTGCAACTGGACAGCCGGCTGGGTGAGGGCACCAGCCTGAGTGTGCACATCCCCTTGGAGTAAGCCTGGAATAGGCGCTGTCCCAGTTGCCTGTTGCGCCGGGCGGTAGGGCTCAAGGGCGCTGAATTGCTGGCGATGGGCTTGGTGTAGGGTGGGCTTTAGCCCACCAAAATTGCGCCGTGCAGGGGTGGTGGGCTGAAGCCCACCCTACAAAATTGGTCATTAGCAGGTAACGGGTACATAGCCTTTGAATAAGGTATTGGCCTGAGGAGGCAGCGGCGTGATTCGAGTATTGGTGGCAGAAGATCACACCATCGTCCGCGAGGGCATCAAGCAATTGATCGGCCTGGCCAAGGACCTGCAAGTGGTGGGCGAGGCCAGTAATGGCGAGCAGTTGCTGGAGACTCTGCGTCAGGTGCCCTGTGATGTGGTGTTGCTGGACATATCGATGCCCGGAGTAAACGGCTTGGAGGCGATCCCACGGATTCGCGCCCTGAGCAATCCTCCGGCGATTCTGGTGTTGTCGATGCACGACGAGGCGCAGATGGCCGCCCGCGCCCTGAAAATTGGCGCCGCCGGTTACGCCACCAAAGACAGCGACCCGGCCCTGCTGCTGACGGCGATTCGCAAGGTCGCCGGCGGTGGCCGTTATATCGACCCGCAGTTGGCCGACCGGATGGTCTTCGAGGTTGGCCTGACCGATGCGCGGCCCGCCCATGCATTGCTGTCGGAGCGCGAGTTCTCGGTGTTCGAACGCCTAGTGCAAGGCGCCAGCGTCAATGAAATTGCCCAGCAACTGGCCCTCAGCAACAAAACCATCAGCACCCACAAGGCGCGGCTGATGCAGAAGATGAATGCCAATTCCATGGCCGACCTGATGCGCTACGCCATGGAGCACAAGCTGCTTTAGACGGCGGCCGAAACCTGCCCGCCAGCATTCACGCTGGAGCTTAATGCTTCAGTCGCAGCACCTCTGGCAAGGCGTAGGCCAGGTAGTCGAACAGTTGTCGCAGATTCTGCTGGTCGCGCTGGTCGTTGTGCATCACCACCCAGACCCCCAGTTCGAAGCTGAACAGCTCCACCGGCAGGGCGAGCAGATCGGGCTCGCGCTGGGCCAGCGCGGCATGGCATAAGCCGATGCCCATACCGCTGCGCAGAGCTGCCAGGCGGGCCATGGCGCAATCAGAGCGAAAGGCCAGCGCTTCAATCGGTAGGGCAAAACCCTGTGTCTGCCAATGGGTATGCAGCCCGAGGTTGCGGTCGTAGCCGATCAGCCGGTGCTGGGCTAAATCTGCTTGGGTAAGCGGCATGCCGTGTTGCGCCAGATAGTCGCGGTGGGCATACAGGCTCAAGCGGCTCTGGCCCAGCCCGCGTGCGAGCAAGGCGCCCTGTTGTGGCGCGACCATGCGGATTGCCAGGTCGGCTTCGCGGCGCAGTAAGTCCTCATTGTGTTCGGCGATCGACAGCTCCAGTTGCAAGCCCGGATGTTGCTGTTGGAAGGGCGCTAGCAGCGGCGTGATCACTTCGACACCGAGCACTTCAGGCACCGTCAGGCGCAGCACGCCGGCGCCGGTCTGTTGGCTGATACGCCGCTGCATGGTCGACACGGCCGCCGACATGCCGCTGACCGGCTCGAGCAATTGCAAGGCAGCCGGCGTCGGCTCCAGACCTTCCGGGGAGCGGGTAAACAG
>JAIERD010000314.1 GCA_019747155.1 Pseudomonadaceae bacterium | reverse complement strand
CCGACGTTGCTCCAGTCGCGGAACGGAATACCGTGCACACGCAAGCGCGCTACGCCGCCATCTGGGTAAATGTTAAAGCGCAGGTGGGTGAAGGCCTGGGCGTTGTCGATGACGTGGTAGTGATGGCTGTTACCTTGCAGCTCAACGGCGGCCAGCACTTCGGTCCATTCGGTGGCCTCGCTCGGATCACCTTCAACCACGAAGCAGGCTTCCAGCGAAGCCGATGGCGGGAAGTTGCCGGTGAAGAAACTGGTGTCGATGTCGACGCCCTTGATCGAGCCCGGCACGCCGAGGCGGATCACTGCGCTGTCGTAACCTTCGAAGCGCTTGCGACGCGACTCCCAGCCATCCATCCATTTTCCGTTGTCATCGAATACGCCTTCCTTCCACACCGCAGGGGTTGGCTGGAACAGGCGGTTGACGTCGGCGAACCAGTCGTCGGTGACCGAGATGGCTTTGGTGCCGAGGCGGGCATCGGCCAGGTTGACGAACTTCTCGAAGGGTGCGGCGTACGCTTTCATTATTGGACTGCCTTAATTAGGGGCTGGAGAGGTGGCGGTGTTGTTCGAACTACATGGTCTGTAGACGAAACAGCGCGATCTTGTTGATCTCGGCCAGGGCGCGGCTGAATTCGGCTTCAACGGAGTTGTGAATCCGCTCCTCGAAGGCCGCCAGGATCTGGTGCCGATTGCTGCCTTTAACCGCCATGATGAAGGGAAACGCGAACTTGGCCTTGTAGGCGTCGTTCAGCTCGGTGAAGCGCGCAAACTCGTCGCGCGTGCATTGGTGGATGCCGGCACCGGATTGCTCCGAGGTGCTGGCGTCAGTCAGTTCGCCCTGGACTGCGGCCTTACCGGCTAAGTCCGGGTGAGCATTGATCAGTGCCAGTTGGGTGGCTTGGTCGGCGCTGAGCAGCAGGTCGGCCATGCGTTGGTGCAGGCCGTCGACGCTGTTCAAGCTGTCATCCATGCCTAGGTCAAAAGCCTGTTCGGCGACCCAGGGTGAGTGCTCATAAATGTCGGCAAAGGCGGCGACGAACTCGGCGCGGGGCAGTTGTGCCGGGGTCAGGGTCTGAAAGCGGCTCATTGCGCGTTCTCCGGTTTGAATGGGTGAGTGGCCTGCCAATGGCGGGCGATATCGACGCGGCGACTAAACCAGACTTGCTGATGGCTTTGCGCGTATTCGATAAAACGTTGCAGCGCGGCGAGGCGTGCCGGGCGGCCGATCAGTCGGCAATGCAGGCCGATCGAGAGCATCTTCGGTGCGCCTTCCACGCCTTCAGCGTAGAGCACGTCGAAGGCGTCTTTCAGGTAGGTGTAAAAGTCGTCGCCGCTGTTAAAGCCCTGCACCTGGGTGAAGCGCATGTCGTTGGTGTCCAGGGTGTAAGGGATCACCAGATGCGCGTTGCCGGTCGGGTTGTTGGTTTCCCAGTAGGGCAGATCATCGTCGTAGGTGTCGCTGTCATACAGAAAGCCACCTTCTTCCATCACTAGCCGACGGGTATTCGGCCCGGTGCGGCCGGTGTACCAGCCCAGCGGCCGTTCGCCGGTGATCTCGGTGAGGATGCGGATGGCTTCGAGCATGTGCTCGCGCTCTTGGGCCTCATCCATGTACTGGTAATCGATCCAGCGATAGCCGTGGCTGCAGATCTCGTGACCGGCGGCGGCCATGGCGCGGATCAGCTCGGGATTGCGCTGGGCGGCCATGGCCACCGCGAAGATGGTCAGCGGAATATCAAATTTCTTGAACAGTTTGAGAATTCGCCACACGCCGCTGCGGCTGCCGTACTCGTACAGCGACTCCATGCTCAGGTTGCGCGCACCGGCAAGCGGTTGGGCGGCGACCATCTCGGAGAGAAACGACTCGGACTCGCTGTCGCCATGCAGGATGTTGCGTTCGCCGCCTTCCTCATAATTGAGCACGAAGGAGATGGCGATCCGCGCATCCCCAGGCCAATGCGGGTGCGGTGGGTTGTTGGCGTAACCGATCAGGTCGCGTGGGTAGTCAGCGCTCACTGCAGTCTTCCTTACTTAGAGGTATTGCGATCGCGGGGCAGGCAGCAGGGTTTGCGCTTGGGCGATCGTGCTGGGTTAATTGTATACAAAATGCTTTGCTGTTTGTAAATCTAAAATTAACTATTTTCTCCCTTTCCGTCACCAGTAAATTTCCGCCGCAGCCCCCATGCTGCTTTTCGGTGCGGGCTAATCTGTACTGGCGATAGTCCTTGAGCTTGAAGCAGGGGCGAGAGAGGGCTCAAGGAATGCGGTGATTTATATTGTGTACAAAAAATGCAAAAACTGTCTTGTATTTATTTGCCGTGCTATTCTCGGCTTGCGCTCGGGCTGTGGTCTGTGTGGCGCACTGAACTCAACCACCTATAAGGAGGCGCGGCAGCCAGCGCTTTACAGTTAAGCCGAGCTGCCCAGAAGCTATGGGACGTTTAACCACCCACGTATTGGACGCCGCCCACGGCTGCCCGGGCAGTGCGATCAAGGTCGAGCTGTATCGGGTTGAGGGCGAGCAACTGACCCTGATTAACACTGCACTGACCAACCATGACGGCCGCTGCGATGCGCCAGTGTTGCAGGGCGATGACTACATAAGTGGGGTCTACCAATTGCAGTTTCACGCCGGCGATTACTACCGCGCCCGTGGCGTTGAGTTGCCGGAGCCGGCTTTTCTCGACGTGGTGGTGCTGCGTTTTGGCATCAACGCCGAGCAGGAGCATTACCACGTGCCCTTGCTGATTTCGCCGTACAGTTATTCCACCTATCGCGGCAGTTAATCCCGCGAAGTTACCCCTTTCTTTGGAAAGTGTTTAGCCCGTGCACACTACGGGCTTTTTTTTGCCTGGGATTTGCTGGGTAGGGCGAGTGAAACCCATTTTGTAGGGTGGGCTTTAGCCCACCAGTGTTGGATAAGGGCCGAGGCGTGCTAAAGCCCATCCTAGGTTTTGCGCTCAACGACTCAGCAGTGCCGCCATGGCCGCGCCGGCAAATAGACTGGCACTGATGCGGTTGAACCAGACCTGGCCCTTGCCCGAACGCAGGTAGCCGGCTGCAGCCTGGGCACTGAGGCCGTAGAACAGCTTGCAGCCGAGGTCGAGCAGCGGCCAGGTGGCAATCATCAGCAGTAGCTGTGGCAACAGCGGCCGTTCGCTGCTGATAAATTGCGGCAAGAAGGCGGCGAAAAACACAATGTCCTTGGGGTTGCTGGCGCCCAGGCCGAAGGCTTGCCAGAACATGGCACGCCAGCTCGGGTTGCCTGGCGCTGGATTGCCAGGGCTTGGCTTGATCGCTTGGCGGGATGCCGCCCAGCTTTGTCCAGCCAGGTACAACAGATAGAGCGCGCCGAAAACTTTCAAGGCATTGAACACTGGTTCGCTGGCCAGCAGCAGGGCACCCAGCCCGAGAGCCGAGGCGCTCAGCAGGCAAAGCGAGGCGCTGACACCGCCGAGAAAGGCCGGCAACGAACGACGCAGCCCGTAGTTCAGGCTGTTACTGACCATCAGCAGCGACAATGGCCCTGGGATCAAAATCACGATCAGTGCGGCGCTGCTGAACAGCAGCCAGGTTTCTAGACTCATTGAGCAGTGCTCCAGATGCATAAAAGCCCCAGTGCCGAGGCGCTGAGGCTTGGTTTGCTGCGTTAGAACTTAGAGGAAGATGAACTTGGCAATGCAGATGGCTGCCAGCGCATAGAGGCTGGCCGAGACTTCTTTGTATTTGCCAGTGCCGAGTTTGATGACCACGAAGGTGATAAAGCCCAACGCCAAACCATCGGTGACCGAGAAGGTCAGCGGCATCATGATCGCCGTGATGATGGCTGGAATGGTGTTGGTGTGGTCCTGCCAGTCGATGTGCGCCATGCCGCTCATCATCAGCATCGCCACATAGATCAGTGCGCCAGCGGTGGCGTAGGCGGGGATCATGCCGGCCAGTGGGGCGAAGAACATCGCCGCCAGAAACAGCACGCCGATGGTGACTGCGGTCAGCCCAGTGCGGCCGCCAGCGGCAACCCCAGCAGCGCTTTCTACATAGCTGGTCACGGGTGGGCAGCCAAACAGCGCGCCCACAGTGCTGGCGGTGCTGTCGGCTTTCATCGCTTTGCTGAGGTTGTGAATGTGGCCGTTGGCGTCAACCAAGTGAGCCCGTTGTGCTACGCCCATCAGGGTGCCGGCAGTGTCAAACATGTGCACAAACAAGAAGGCCATGATCACGCTGATCATGCCGACGTTAAGTGCGCCACTGACATCCATGGCCAAGAAGGTTGGCGCTACGCTCGGCGGCATGGAGAACACGCCGTGGTACTCAACCAAACCCAGACCCCAGCCGGCCAGGGTGACGGTCAGGATGCTGATCAGGATGCCGCCGAACACGCGGTGGTGTTCGAGGATGGCGATCATTAAAAAGCAGATGGCGGCCAGTATCGCTGGCGCCGAAGTCATGTCGCCCAGGTGGATCAGGGTGGCAGGGCTGGCGACCACGATGCCGGCTTCTTTCAAGCCGATTAAACCAAGGAACAAACCGACCCCGGCGCCCATCGAGAACCGCAGGCTCGGTGGAATGCTGTTGAGCAGCCATTCACGCACCTTGGTGAAGGTCAGAATCATAAACAGCAGACCGGAGAGGAATACCGCGCCTAGGGCGACTTCCCAGCTGTAACCCATGGTGCCAACTACGGTGTAGCTAAAAAATGCATTCAAACCCATGCCCGGTGCCAGGCCAACTGGCCAGTTGGCATACAGGCCCATCAGGAAACAACCAAAGGCGGCGGCCAAACAGGTGCCCACAAAGGCGGCGCCATGGTCCATGCCGGCGGCGACCATGATGTTGGGGTTAACGAAAATGATGTAAGCCATGGTGATAAAGGTCGTTAGGCCGGCAGCCAGTTCGATCTTTACCGTGGTCCGGTGTTGGCTCAGCTTGAACAAGCGTTCCAGCAGGCCGGTGGCCGGTGGGCTCACGGCATAGGCGGCATTTGTTGATTTGCTACTTTCCACTGCGCGGTACTCCTCATTACTTTTATTTTTAGTCACTGAACGCTGCTGGTATTGCTTTGGCGGCGTTCTGAGGCAAGGCATGAGTGGCTGCTTTCTGACTATTAGGTCAGTAAACCTCACTGGGTCGATTATCAGGTTGTATACAAAAAAAGCAATTAATGTTTTTGATTTTGTCGCAGTTTATTCGCCCTGCAGCTACTGCTTAAAACACGCGGTTAGCCGTGCCGGACGGGACTGATCAAAGCAATAAATAGCTTTATAAAACAGATGGATAGAGATTTGTGTGGCTTGTTTTTAGCGCTGCCGTGGCGGGGCTTTTGGTTGTTCGTGGCGTTTTTTGGCGATTAAAAAAACGCGCTAGTTACAATTTATTTGTTGGCGCTCTGCAGGCTTAGTCCGACAGGCAGTCGAGCCCAGAGCGTGTAGTTGGGCATGGCGGAGTGCTGGCAGCGCTGCCGAGCAACGCTGGGCGGTGTGTGAGGTGTGTGCTCGGGCTTGGTTGTGTACAATGCGTTAGTCTTTTTACCCTCTGCATTTGCGCTTTTTTTGCCCGTAACTCAGCGCATGATCGTAGAGTCTGGTTTCGCCGTCCTCTTTGATACGAGCCCGCATGAACGAATCATTACAGCCGCTTAAGAAGCAGCCGCGCGCCGGCAAAAACACCCGCAGCGGCACGCAAGACGATGTGGTCTACGCGCATATTTTTGATGCGATTCTCGAACAGCGTCTGGCCCCCGGCACCAAGCTGAGTGAAGAAGCCCTCGGCGAGATCTTCGGCGTGAGCCGCACCATTATTCGTCGCGCCTTGTCGCGCCTGGCCCATGAAGGTGTGGTGTTGCTGCGGCCGAATCGCGGCGGCGTAGTGGCCAGCCCCAGCGTCGAGGAAGCCCGGCAGATCTTTTACGCGCGGCGCATGGTCGAGCGCGCCATCACGGAGCTTGCGGTCGAGCACGCCACGGCCGAGCAGTTGGCCGAGTTGCGGCAGATGGTCAGCGATGAGCAGTCGAGCTTCTCGCGCGGTGATCGCGGCGCCGGTATTCGCCTGTCGGGCGAGTTTCACTTGAAGCTGGCCGTGGCGGCGAAGAACACCCCCTTGATCAGCTTCCAGCGCAGCCTGGTGTCGCAGACCTCGCTGATCATCGCCCAGTACGAAAGCGGTAGCCGTTCGCATTGCTCCTACGATGAACATAACCAGCTGATCGACGCCATCGAGGCGCGCGACACGGCCAAGGCCGTCAGCCTGATGATGCATCACATGGATCACATCGACAGCAAACTCAACCTCGACGAAGACAGCGCCTCGGATGACCTGCACGCGGTGTTCTCGCACCTGCTGCAAACCAAAAAGAAGCCGGCTAAGGCCACTGCTAGTCGCTGATTGGCTAACGTCTAAACGGTTACCTGCATAAAAAATCCCCAAGGTTTCGGCCTTGGGGATTTTTTATGCTCGATCAGTCTCACTCCGACGTGCGAGGTTTACGGACCTTAATCGCGGCGATGCACCGAGTTGCCGGCGGCGAAGGTTTCTTTGATGGCGCGGTCATCCCCGAGCATGATCAAGGCGAAGAGTCTTTCCGCCAGGGTGGTGGCTTGGGCCAGGCGGTAGCTCAGCAGTGGCGTGGCCTGGTAGTCGAGCACCACGAAATCGGCGTCTTTACCGGGTGCGAAGTTGCCGATCTTGTCGTCCAGGTACAGCGCGCGGGCGCCGCCGAGGGTGGCCAGGTACAGCGACTTGAACGGGTCGAGTTTCTTGCCCTGCAACTGCATGACCTTGTAGGCCTCGTTCAAGGATTGCAGCTGGGAGAAGCTGGTGCCAGCGCCGACGTCGGTACCCAGGCCAACCCGCACGCCATGGGCTTCGAGCTTGGGCAGGTCGAACAGGCCGCTGCCGAGGAACAGATTGGAAGTCGGGCAGAAGGCCACCGCCGAACCGGTCTCGGCTAGGCGTTTACATTCCTCGTCACACAGGTGCACGCCATGGGCGAACACCGCACGCGGGCCGATCAAGCGGTAGTGATCGTACACATCTAAGTAGCCCTTACGCTCAGGGAACAGGCCCTTGACCCATTCGATCTCCTGGCGGTTCTCCGACAGATGCGTGTGCATGTACAGCTCTGGGTATTGCTGGAACAGCTCGCCGGCCAACGTTAGTTGCTCGGGGCTGCTGGTCGGCGCAAAGCGTGGGGTCACGGCGTAATGCAGGCGACCCTTACCATGCCAGCGCTCGATCAGCTCTTTACTGTCGGCGTAGCTGGATTCTGGGGTGTCGGTCAGGTAGTCCGGGGCGTTGCGATCCATCATGACCTTGCCGGCGATCATTCGCAGGTTCAGCACTTCGCAGGCTTCGAAGAAGGCATCCACCGACTGTTTGTGCACAGTGCCAAACACCAGGGCGGTGGTGGTGCCGTTACGCAGCAGTTCTTTGAGGAAGATGCTGGCTACTTCGGCGGCGTTGGCCTTGTCGGCAAACTGCTGCTCGGTGGGGAAGGTGTAGGTGTTCAGCCAGTCGAGCAGCTGCTCGCCATAGGAGGCGATCATGCCGGTCTGCGGAAAGTGAATATGGGTGTCGATAAAGCCGGGAGTAATCAGCGCATTGGGGTATTGGCTGATGGCCACGCCCTGCAAGGTGGGCAGCAGGTCGGCGGCATGGCCAACCTCTTTGATTCGGCCATCTTCGACCACCAACACGCCGTCCTCGAAGTACGCATAGGAGGCTTCGATACCGACCACGGCAGGGTCAAAGAGGCTGTGCAAAATTGAGGCGCGGTAAGCGTGAGTAGTGGTGCTCATGGTCATCTCGGTAAGGTGTTGAATTTAGGTGTTGTACGACTGGCGAGCTGTTGTAGGAGCGGCCATGGCCGCGATGTTTAAGACCACAAACCAAAGCGGCCCACGCCCCGCCAACAGGTACGCGTTTTTCAATATCGTTTTTTGCATTCCTTCTTTCGATTTTCTTTTTTCTCTTCGAAAAAAAATACAATGAGAGGGTGAACCA
>JAIERD010000208.1 GCA_019747155.1 Pseudomonadaceae bacterium | reverse complement strand
GCTTCGGTCTGGTCGTGGGTGACGAAAATAAAGGTGATGCCAAGCTGGCGCTGGAGTTTTTTCAGCTCGCTTTGCATCTGCTCGCGCAGCTTTAAATCCAGCGCGCCGAGCGGTTCATCGAGCAGCAATACCCGTGGTCGGTTGACCAGCGCACGAGCCAGGGCCACCCGTTGGCGCTGACCGCCGGACATGGCGGCGGGCTTGCGCTCACCAAAGCCGGTCAGGGCGACCATGGCCAGGGCTTCATCGGCGCGGGCCAGTCGTTCGGCTTTACCGATGCCCTTGACCTTGAGTCCATAGGCGACGTTATTGCGCACGTCCATATGCGGGAACAGGGCGTAATCCTGAAACACCGTATTGACGTCGCGCTGATAGGGCGGCAGGCCGACGGCCTCCTCGCCATGAATACGAATGGAGCCGGAAGTCGGTTGCTCAAAGCCAGCAATCAGGCGCAGGCAGGTAGTTTTGCCAGAACCGGAGGGGCCGAGCATGGAGAAAAATTCGCCATCCTGGATATCGATGCTCACCCGGTCGACGGCTTTGACTTCGCCGAAGGCGCGGGATACATCGGTGAATTGCACTGCAAGGGTCATGCTAAAACTCCAGGATAAAAACCAACCCGCAGCGCCCGGCATCGGTGTTTTGCCGACACGGAAAATGTCCGGCGCTGTGGATTGTGAAACGTTGAAAAGCAGTTTTTGCTTGCCGCTCCGACAATTGCTGCGCGGTGCGGCAATGGTGGGGCGGTGCGCGTCTAACCCTGCGGCGCTACTCGATAACCGAGTAGCGCCCGATGGTGGACAAGCGAAGCGTTGTCCACCCTACGCAGGCTTACAGGCATGCATCAACAAAGTCGTTTTGGCGGCGTCGCGAGCGGGTCTCAGCCGTGTCCGGCCAGCGCGCAGCAGCCGATGATGGCTATGTAGTCCTTGGTCCAGCGGCTGTACGGCACGCACTCACCGTGGGTGGCGCACTTGCCTTGCGGGCTTTTCCAGAAGGCGATTTTCTCGAAGTTCTCGAAGCCGTTGGTTTTGCAGCCCTCGGCGCCCAAGAGTTCATTGTCTTTGCAGGCTGCTGGTACCACTGGGACTGAGCCGAACCAGGCGGCTACGTCGCCTTGTACCTTGGGTTGCAGCGACCAGTTGATCCACTTGTAGGCGCAGTTAGGGTTTTTGGCGTCTGCGTGCAGCATGGTGGTGTCGGCCCAACCGGTGGCGCCTTCAACCGGAATGGTCGAGGCGATAGGTTGTTTTTCCAACTGCAGGGCATTGACCTGATACGGCCAAGAACCGGAGGCCACCACGCCTTCGTTTTTGAAGTCGCTCATTTGCACGGTCGCGTCGTGCCAGTAGCGATGGATCAGGCTGTGCTGTTTGCGCAGCAGGTCGAGCACCGCAGCGTACTGGGCTTCGTTCAGTTCGTAGGGGTCTTTGATGCCCAATTCGGGTTGTTTGGTTTTCAAATACAAGGCGGCGTCGGCCATGTAAATCGGGCCGTCATAGGCCTGCACCCGGCCTTTGTTGGATTTTCCATCCGGCAGTTTTTGCTCCTCAAACACCACGCCCCAGCTGGTGGGTGCGGTTGGGAAGGCTTTGCTGTTGTACATCAACACGTTCGGGCCCCACTGATAGGGCGCGCCGTAGGTTTGCTTGTCAACGTTGTACCAAGGCGCGTCTTTCAGGCGGGCGTCGAGGTTTTTCCAGTTGGCGATCAGTGCGGTGTTGATCGGTTGCACGCGCTTGCCGGCAATCAGGCGCAGCGAGGCGTCGCCCGAGGCGGTAACTAGGTCGTAGCCACCTTTGGCCATCAGGCTGACCATCTCATCGGAGGTGGCGGCGGTTTTGACGTTGACCTTGCAGCCCGACTCCTGCTCAAAGCCGGTGACCCAGTCATAGGCCTTGTCGCTTTCGCCGCGCTCGATATAGCCGGGCCAGGCGATGATGTCGAGCTGGCCTTCGCCGGCGCCAATCGCTTGCAGCGGTTGGGCGGCTTGTAGACTGGTACTGGCCAGCAGGGCGGTGGTGAGTGCGCTGAGTAACGCAGTTTTATGCACGATCATTGGAGTTCCCTTTTGTTGGTATTGGTCGGGGCAGTTGAACGTCGTGGTGCTTGGCCCTTACGGGCTTTTTGTGATTATTGAATGTTAGAAGTTGTAGTGCTTTTGTCTGTCTTGGCAGTGCCTTTGATAGCTCGGTTAGACCAACGGCTGGCCGTGCCGCGCCATGATGTGGCGTACCACGCTGTAGTCTTGCAGCGAGTCGCTGGACAAATCCTTGCCGTAGCCGGAGCGCTTCAAGCCGCCGTGGGGCATTTCGCTGACCAGCATGAAATGGCTGTTGATCCAGGTGCAGCCGTATTGCAGGCGCGCGGCCACCTGCATGGCCTTGTCGAGATTTTGCGTCCATACCGAGGAGGCCAGGCCGTATTCGGACTCGTTGGCCCAGTCCACCGCTTGCGCCAGTTCATCGAAGCGGGTGACGGTGACCACCGGGCCAAATACCTCGCGCTGGACGATTTCATCGCTTTGCTTGCAGCCGGCCAGCAGGGTCGGCTGATAGAAAAACCCAGGCCCCGAGTGCGCGGCGGCGCCGGTGACCCGCTCGATATGCGGTTGGCCGAGGGCGCGTTCGACAAAACTGGCGACCCGGTCGCGTTGGCGCGCGCTAATCAGCGGGCCGAGTTCATTGTCGGCGTCATTTTTACGGGCGAAGCGCAGGCTGGCCACCGCATCACCCAGCTCGCTGACCAGCCGATCGTGAATCCCGGCCTGAGCATAAATGCGGCAGGCGGCGGTGCAGTCTTGCCCGGCGTTGTAGTAGCCGTAGCTGCGCACGCCTTGCACTACGGCGTCGATGTCGGCGTCGTTGCAGACAATCACCGGCGCCTTGCCACCCAGTTCCAGGTGAGTCCGTTTGAGGGTTTTGGCCACCGCCTGGAGGACTTTCTGGCCGGTGACGATATCGCCGGTCAGCGACACCATGCGCACTTTCGGGTGGCTGACCAGATGGCTGCCGACCCCTTCGCCGCCGCCACAAATGATGTTGATCACCCCGCGTGGCAGCAGTTCGGCCAGTGCTGGAGCGAGGGCTAGAATCGACAGCGGGGTGTGTTCCGAGGGCTTGAACACTAGGGTATTGCCGGCAGCCAATGCCGGGGCAATCTTCCAGGCGGCCATCATCAGCGGGTAGTTCCAGGGCGCAATGGAGGCCACCACGCCGATCGGGTCGCGGCGCACCATACTGGTGTAACCCGGCAGGTATTCGCCGGCCAGCTGGCCTTGTTGGCAGCGCACTGCGCCGGCAAAGAAACGAAATACATCGACGGTGGCGCTCAGGTCATCCTGGCGCGCCAGGTGCAGCGGCTTGCCGCAGTTCAGCGCTTCTAAGCGCGCCAGGGGGTCGGCGCGTTGCTCGATAGCATCGGCAATCGCCAACAGTACGGCCGAGCGTTGTGCCGGGGTGGTGCGTGACCAGCTGCTGAAGGCGCGGTGCGCGGCCAGAATGGCGGTTTCGACCTGCTCGATCGAGGCTTCGCGGATTTGCGTCAGGGTTTCGCCGCTGGCCGGATTGATGATGGCCTCGGGCATGCCGGCACCAGCGACCAGTTCACCGTCGATCAACAGTTCGCAATAGAAGGGCGTGGAAGTCGTCTCGCCAGCCATCAGCCGTACTCTTTATTATTTATCGGGGCTGACGGTGGTTGCGCTGATCGCGCCAGCACCGGCCGCCCACATTAGGGGTCACCAGAGACTAGAGCGAGGGCCTGCGCCCTACAAATGCTAAATACTGAAAGCTGCATTCGATTAAATAGATAGCTGGCACTAAATCGCCAGCTTGCGCCCGGCGGGTTGCTCGCGGGCCACGGTCAGAAATGGCGCGACCAGGGCCGGGCGCGCCGCGCCACGGCGCCAGGCGAGGCCGACATCGAGGGTCTGGGTCAGGTCAACCAGTGGTCGCGCCTCGATAATATCGCCTTCCAGCGACCAGGGCCGGTAGGTCATGTCGGCTTGAATCGACAGGCCTAAGCCGGCGGCCACTAAGCTGCGCACTGCCTCGGTGGAGCCGGTGCGCAGGGTGATATTGGCTTGTAGACCGGCTTGCGCCCAGATGCGCTGGCCATTGAGGCCCATTTCATCGACGTTCAGCTGGATCAGCGGCTGGCTGGCGACGTCGGCCAGGCTGATGCTGTCGTGCTCCAGCAGCGGGTGCTGGGCCGGCAGCCACAGCCGTTGCGGTGAGTGAGTGAGCACCTCGGTTTGCAGGGCGTGACGGTCTTCGAGGTTGGACAAAATCAGCACGCCCACATCGATTTCACCGCTGATCAGCAGGTGTTCAATATAGGGGCGTTCGTCTTCAATCACGCGGATCTCGACGTTGGGATAGGCGCGCTGAAAGCGGGTGATCAGGTCGGCCAGGTAGTAGCCGGCCACCAAGCTGGTCACCCCTACGGTCAGCTGTCCGGCCACCTGGTCGGTGCTTTGCTGCAGGCTGCGCTTGGCATTGTCGACCGAGGCCAGAATCAAATGCGCCTGACGCAAGAACTGGTGGCCCTGGTGAGTCAGGCTCATGCCCTTGGCGTGGCGGTTGAACAGGCTGACGCCGATATCGGCTTCCAGTTGCTGGATCGCCAAGGTCAGGGTCGACTGGGAGATAAACACCGCCTGCGCTGCGGCGGAGATCGAGCCGGTTTCGGCGACGGCAATAAAGTGGCGAATCTGGCGCAGCGTCATCATGGCGAGTTACCGGCAGCGAAGCCGGGTTTGCCTCGGCTTTATCGATAACGCTGAGTGTATATCTTGTTTTTAGAAGGTTGCTGCAAAGAAATCGATTTCAGTAGCTTGGGGCTTTAAAGCAGTGGTTGCGCGTTGTCGCTGTCGTGCATGCGCGCGTTGAGGCCGACCCAGCGGCTGAGCAGGCTGATCGGTTGAGCAATTTTTTGCGTGGGGGCCTTGGCCAGGTAGATGCCTTCGGCATTGAAGGCGTAAATCGCCAGCAGGTCTTTGCGCCGATTCGCCGGCAGGATGCGGCTGGTCAAATTATCCAGCAGTAGCGGCTCTGACTGCGGGCTTGGGTAGTAGGCCAGCACCATGTGGGGGCTGTTGCTGCTCAGGGCTTTGACGTGCATCAGGCGCAGTTGAGCCTCGCTGACGCCCATTTTGATCAGGCTGAAATACTTGGCGATGGCAAAGTCTTCGCAGTCGCCTTGGCCGCGCAGCAAGGCTTCGGTGGGAGTGGCCCAGTATTCGGCCTGGCCCCAGGCTTGTTGGTCGCTGACATAGCTCAGGGAGTTATTGATCAGCTGATTAACTGCGCGCAATTTTCCGGCATTGCTCAAGTTGGTGGCGTTGTTAATTAGTTGCTGCCAGTTATTTAACCGCGTCTGAGCCGCATTATTAGGCAGTTGGCTGGCATTTAGCGTGGCGAAATCGGCCCAGACGGGTGTGCTAAACAGGCATAAACCCCAGGCAATGAGGCTGCAGCGCAGTGCGCGAGCGCTGCGTGAAAGGGTGGTTAGACGGGGCATGGTCGGTACTGCTGAGGGTTTTTTGTGGCGCTACTCTACCTGCGTCAAAGAATGAGCGCTAAAAAAACGGCGTGATTTTGATCATAATTTGAACAAATTAATCGATGTATTTATGGCGAGTGTTGCTGCATTGCTTGGCTTGAGCGTGCATCGTCCGTGTCAGTGCAGTGGTGAGTCGGGTATACTCGCTGGCTTTCAGAAAGTTTCGTTTGCGAGTGCAGAACATCATGGAAATTAACCCGATCCTCAATAGCATCAAGGACCTGTCCGAGCGTTCCCTGACTATTCGGGGGTATCTTTGACTACGATCACAAGCATGATCGGCTGATCGAAGTTAACCGCGAACTCGAAGATCCCAATGTCTGGAATAACGCCGAGTACGCGCAGAATCTAGGCCGCGAGCGTGCCCTGTTGGTACAAATCGTCGAAACCCTCGATGAGATGTCGGCCGGCCTAAGCGATGCCCGCGACCTGTTGGAAATGGCCGCCGAGGAAGAAGATCAGGCCGCCGTCGATGACGTTGCCGCCGAGATCGAGCGCCTGCGCGAGTCGCTGGAAAAGCTCGAATTCCGCCGCATGTTCAGCCACGAGATGGACCCCAACAACGCCTACCTGGACATCCAGGCCGGCTCCGGCGGCACCGAGGCCCAAGACTGGGCCAACATGCTGCTGCGCATGTACCTGCGCTGGGCCGATAAGCGTGGTTTTGAAGCCATCATCATGGAATTGTCGGCCGGTGAAGTGGCCGGGATCAAGGGCGCGACCCTGCATATTAAGGGTGAATACGCCTTTGGCTGGTTGCGCACCGAGATCGGCGTGCACCGCCTGGTGCGCAAAAGCCCGTTCGACTCCGGCAACCGTCGGCACACCTCGTTTACCGCAGTGTTCGTCTCGCCGGAAATCGATGACAACATCGAGATCGACATCAACCCGTCGGACCTGCGCATCGACACCTATCGCTCCTCCGGCGCCGGTGGCCAGCACGTAAACACCACGGACTCTGCGGTGCGGATTACTCACGTGCCGAGCAATACCGTGGTCTGCTGCCAGAACGAGCGTTCCCAGCATGCCAACAAAGACACCGCCATGAAGATGCTGCGCGCGCGGTTGTACGAGCAAGAAGTACAAAAACGCAACGCCGCCTCCCAGGCGCTGGAAGACACCAAGTCGGACATCGGCTGGGGGCACCAGATTCGCTCCTATGTACTCGACCAGTCGCGGATCAAGGATCTGCGTACCAGCGTCGAGCGTAGCGACTGCGTCAACGTGCTCGACGGCGATATCGATGAGTACCTGGTGGCCAGCCTCAAGCAAGGCCTGTAATTTTTTTGCCGTCCGGCCCGTGCTGGACCGGCGCATGAATCAACGAACAGCGTGACGGAATGACGACGACCATGAGCGACCAACCACTCGATCCGCAGCTCGACTTGCACGAACTGCAACAAGAAGAAAACAAGCTGATTGCCCAGCGCAAGGAAAAGCTTGCGGCCGCGCGTGAGCAGGGCAACGCCTTCCCGAACGATTTTCGTCGTGACAGCTATTGCGCCGACCTGCAGAAGAAGTACGCCGACAGCAGCAAGGAAGAGTTGGCTGCCGCCGCTATTCCGGTCAAGGTTGCCGGCCGGCTGATGCTTAACCGTGGCTCGTTCTTGGTATTGCAGGACATGAGCGGGCGGATTCAGCTGTACGTCAACCGCAAAACCCTGCCGGCGGAAACCCTGGAAGCGGTTAAGCACTGGGACCTGGGCGATATCATCGCCGCCGAAGGCACCCTGGCCCGCTCCGGCAAGGGCGATCTGTATGTGGAAATGACTAACGTGCGGCTGCTGACCAAGTCGCTGCGTCCGCTGCCAGACAAACACCACGGCCTGACCGACACCGAAACCCGTTATCGCCAGCGTTACGTTGACCTGATCGTTAACGAAGACGTGCGGCAGACCTTCCGTGTGCGCTCGCAGGTGATTGCGCATATTCGCCAGTTCCTGATGCAGCGCGATTTCCTCGAAGTCGAAACGCCGATGCTGCAAGCGATTCCCGGCGGCGCGGCGGCCACTCCGTTTGAAACCCATCACAACGCCTTGGACATGGACATGTACCTGCGCATCGCGCCGGAGCTTTACCTCAAGCGCTTGGTAGTCGGTGGCTTTGAGCGGGTGTTCGAGATCAACCGCAACTTCCGTAACGAAGGTGTGTCGACCCGGCACAACCCTGAGTTCACCATGTTGGAGTTCTATCAGGCCTACGCCGATTACGAAGACAACATGGACCTCACCGAAGAGTTGTTCCGTGAGCTGGCGCAGCTGGTGCTCGGCAGCACCGACGTGCCCTACGGCGACAAGCTGTTCCACTTTGGTGAGCCGTTTGTGCGTTTGTCGGTGTTCGATTCGATCCTCAAGTACAACCCAGAGCTGACAGCCGCTG
>JAIERD010000484.1 GCA_019747155.1 Pseudomonadaceae bacterium | reverse complement strand
TGGGTGATGATCTGCGTGCCGGTGCTCATCTTGGCCATCCACTTGGAGATGAGCAGCGAGACCAGTGAGCCGGCAAAACCGAAGACCGCACAGAAGGCCAGCAGGCTGCCGTAGTTCTGCCCGGTGTAACGGTCCACTCCCAGCAATTTGAGGGTGATGCTGGCGATCAGCAGTACCGCCAGGTTGGTGGCTAGGAACAGAAAAATGCGCTTCATGGTTGGAACAATCTCCTTGAGATGAAAAAGTCGCGCGCCTGCCGGGCGTAAGGCTTTGGCTTGGCGCGTTGATAGACGGGTATATAAGGCTGCAGCCCCTGTGGATTCAAGCTGGGGACTATTTCAAACTGTGTCGTTTGCATCGCTCTGGCCGGTCAGGCCGCTGACAAACAGGTGCTGAGTTAGCAACGCCACGCGCTCGCTTTGGCGACTGCCCAGCGCCTCGCGCAGTTGATAGGCCAGGGTTGCCTGTACCCGAAGGATGCTGGGGGTTAATTGCTGATCGGGATTGCTCAGCGGCAGGGCGCGGGTCAGGCGCAGAAAGCCTTTTTCGCTAAGTACCGCTTGATCGAGAGCGTCGTACGCAATGCACGAGTCAAAGCGCAGATAGCCTTCTTCGGCCAGCCACAGCAGCGCGCCCAAACAGTTTTGATGGCGCTGGCTGGGCAGGCCGAAATCATCCGGCTCTTCGCGACCGATCAGATCCTCGACATACAGGGCCACCTTGCGCGGGAAGGCCTGGTAGAGCAGCAGCATGGCGGCGGCTGCGTCCTTGTAGAATTCGTCGATCTGCAGGTCCATGGCGCGCGGTTATTGGCTGTAAGTCTTGAGGAAATTGCCGATCCGGCCGATGGCGGTGGACAGTTCATCCACGCGGGGCAGGGTGACGACCCGGAAGTGATCCGGCCACGGCCAGTTAAACGCCGTGCCTTGCACGATCAGCAGCTTCTCGGAGAGCAGCAGGTCGAGAACGAATTTCTCGTCGTTATGGATCGGATAGACCTTCGGGTCGATTTTCGGAAAGGCATAGAGCGCGCCCATCGGTTTGACGCAGCTGACGCCGGGGATGCTGTTAAGCAGCTCCCAGGTGCGGTTGCGTTGCTCCAGCAAGCGGCCGTTCGGCAACACCAGGTCATTGATGCTCTGGTAGCCGCCCAGCGCGGTTTGAATCGCGTGCTGGCTCGGCACGTTGGCGCACAGGCGCATGTTGGCGAGGATATCCAGGCCTTCGATATAGCTCTGGGCCTTGTGCTTGGGGCCAGACAGCGCCACCCAGCCGGAGCGAAAACCGGCTACGCGATAGGATTTCGACAGGCCGTTGAAGGTCAAGCAGAACACGTCGGGCGCCAGTGAGGCGGTGCAGATATGCACGGCGTCGTCGTAGAGAATCTTGTCGTAGATCTCGTCGGAGAACACCACCAGATTGTGCTGGCGGGCCAGTTCGAGCATGTCGAGCAGCACTTCTTTGGAGTACACCGCGCCCGTTGGGTTGTTCGGGTTGATGATCACCAGGGCCTTGGTGTTGGGGGTGATCTTGGCCTTGATGTCGGCAATGTCCGGCCACCAGTTGGCCTGTTCGTCGCATAGGTAATGCACCGGAGTGCCGCCAGCCAGGGCTGCGGCAGCGGTCCACAGTGGGTAGTCTGGCGCTGGAATCAGCACCTCGTCGCCATTGTTGAGCAGCGCCTGCATGGCCATCACGATCAGCTCGGAAACCCCGTTGCCGAGGTAGATGTCTTCGATGCCAACGCCTTCGACCTGTTTTTGCTGGTAGTACTGCATGACCGCTTTGCGCGCGCTAAACAGGCCTTTGGAGTCGCTGTAGCCTTGGGCGGTGTGCAGGTTGCGGATCATGTCCTGGAGGATTTCCTCCGGCGCCTCGAAGCCAAACGGCGCCGGGTTGCCAATATTCAGCTTGAGGATGCGATGTCCTTCCTCTTCCAAGCGCTTGGCGTGCTTGAGCACTGGGCCGCGAATGTCGTAGCACACGTTGGCAAGCTTGTTGGATTTGCTGAACTGCATCGAAATGATCCTGGAATGTAAGGAATCGGCGCACAAACTGGCTGCAATTGCGGTCTTATGACTGTCTTGGCAGGCTGTGGCGCGGGTGACAGACTGGGGGCGAATGATACGTTCGGCCTGTTCGCGGCGAAAGGTACTGCGCGGGCTTTTTTCAGTTTTGGAGGTGTGCAGATGGATAAGCTTGAGAAGTCCCTTGAGGCCTGGCGTGAGCAATTAACCCCGGAGCAGTTTCGGGTCTGCCGGCAAAAAGGCACCGAGCGGCCGTTTAGCGGTGAGTATCACGCCAGCAGCGCGCCGGGCAGTTATCTGTGCACGTGCTGCGGCGCGGAGCTGTTTACCGCAGCGGCCAAATTTGATGCCGGCTGCGGCTGGCCGAGTTATTTCCAGCCGGCTCAGGCTGAGGCGGTGGTCAATCAGGTTGATAGCAGTCACGGCATGCAGCGCACCGAGGTGCTCTGCGCCAAGTGCGACGCGCACCTTGGCCATGTGTTCGATGACGGTCCGGCACCGACTGGCTTGCGTTACTGCATCAATTCGGTGGCGCTAAAGCACAAGGGCTAGGGTCCGTTAATTGCTGGGCTCAGCTGTTTGTGGGCTTTTTACGGATTATTAGATTGCGCGCAATTCAATTGCGGGCTATCTTGTTTTGGTCTTCTTCTTTCCAGGATTTACTCCATGAGCACTGCACTTCTCGATATTCCCTGCACCACCATTAAAGGCGAGCAGAAAACCCTGGCCGATTTCGCCGGTAAGGCGGTGTTGGTGGTTAATACCGCCAGCAAGTGTGGCTTCACGCCGCAATACAAAGGGCTGGAAACCCTCTGGCAAACCTATAAGGATCAAGGCCTGGTGGTGTTGGGCTTTCCGTGCAATCAGTTCGGCAAGCAAGAGCCGGGTAATGAAGGGGCTATCTCGGAATTTTGCGAGCTGAATTTTGGTGTCAGCTTTCCGCTGTTCAAGAAGGTCGATGTCAACGGCGCCGATGCCCATCCGTTGTTTGTACAACTGAAGAGAACTGCACCGGGTTTGCTCGGCAGTCAGGGCATTAAATGGAACTTCACCAAGTTTTTGATCGGCAAAGACGGTCAGCTGGTTAAGCGCTTTGCGCCGACCACCAAGCCGGAAGACCTCAGCGCCGAGATTGAAGCCCTGCTGCAATGAGTACCCAGGCGTTGCCGTCCTTAGCGGTGCAGCCTCTGGATTCGGCGCTGCAGTTGGATAATCAGCTGTGCTTCAAGTTGTACGCGGCCTCGCGCGCGGTGATCCGCGCCTACAAACCGATGCTCACCCAGCTTGGCCTGACCTACCCGCAGTATCTGGCGATGCTGGTGCTCTGGGAGTGGCAAACCGCCGCGCCGCCACAGCCTACGGTAAAAGCCTTGGGCGAGCGCTTGCTGCTGGATTCGGGCACGCTCACGCCGCTGCTTAAGCGTCTCGAACAACTGGGCTTGGTGCAGCGTCAACGCGCCAGCCATGACGAGCGTGAAGTGCACCTGGGGCTGACGACTAGCGGGTTGGCGTTGCGTGAGCAGGTGTTGCCGCTGAAGGCGCAGTTGCTCTGTAACAGCGGTGCTTCGCTGGGTGAGTTGGAAGAGTTGCGTCAGCGTTTGGCGGGTTTGCTTGAGCGGCTTATAGCTTTGCCGTAACGACGTTTTTCAGGCCAGTCGGTAGCCACTGCTGCATCAGGCTGACCAGTTGCTCCATGCGAAAAGGTTTGGCCAGATAGTCGTTCATGCCGGCGTCGATGCAGTGCGCGCGTTCGTCGAGCATGGCATTGGCGGTCAGGGCGATGATGGGTAGGTTTAGCCAGTCGGAGTTTTGCCTGATTCGCCGGCTGGCCTCGTAGCCGTCCATGACCGGCATATTGCAATCCATCAACACCAGGTCGACGGGCTCTTGCGCCAGGCGCTCGAGCGCTTCGGCACCATGCTTGGCCAGCAGCACACTGCAGCCCATCTTGCTCAGCATGCCTTTAGCGACCATTTGATTGACCGCATTGTCCTCCACCAACAACACGCGCGGCGCTTGCAGGGTGGTCGGCTGGGCGCTTGGTTTGGGCGTGATTACTGCAACTGGCGGCTGTGACTGCGGCAGCAATAGCTGGCTGAGTGCTTGATGGAGCGCCTGCCGCGCGAGCGGTCGGGCTAGCTGCTTGAAGGGTGCCAGGGCGCCGCTTTGCTCAGCGTTAAGGAAGTTGCCGTAGCGGCTGATCAACAGCAGCGGCGCCTGGCAGGCGGAACGCAGCTGGTCAAGTGTGGCGGGGTCGGTGCTGATCAGCACGCTGGGGGTAAATGCTGCAGCTGCTTGTACGTCGTCAAAGCGCTGGTAACTCAAGCCCCAGCTGGGCAATAACGTGGCCAGTAGCTCAGCCAAACCACTGCTGTCGTCCAGCAATGCCGCAACCCGGCCTTGCAGCTGGGGCTGGCTGGCCGGGCCGTCTTGGCTAAGCAGTGGCAGGTCCACACAAAACTGACTGCCTACCCCTTCGTGGGAGACCAGGCTCAGGCGGCCTTGCATGGTTTCGCACAGCGTGCGCGTTAGCGCCAAGCCAAGGCCGCTGCCGCCGTACTGGCGGGTGATGCCGGCGCCGGCCTGAATGAAGGGCTGAAAGATTTTTGCTTGGGCTGCCTGCGCAATGCCAATGCCAGTGTCGCGCACGGTTATCTGCACGCCCGTTGGGCTTTTGTTGATGCGTAAATCGACGCGGCCGCTATGGGTGAACTTAAGGGCGTTGGAGAGCAAGTTAGAGATGATTTGCCGAACCCGGGTTGGGTCGCCAATAAAGGTCTCGGCCAGTTGTGGATCGATCAGGCAGGTCAGTTCAACGTCATCGGCGGCATTTTGCGACAGCAGGCTGACCGTCTCTTCAGCCAGGCTGGCCAGGTCGAAGGGGATTTTCTCCAGCTGTAACTGGCCGGCTTCGACTTTCGACAGATCGAGGATGTCGTTCAGCAACTCCAGCAAAATAGTGCCGGACTCGCTGGCGATGGTCAGTTGTTGGCGTTGTTCGTTGGCCATCGGCGCGTCGAGGGCTAGATCAAGCATGCCCAGCAAGCCATTGAGCGGCGTGCGAATTTCATGGCTCATGCTGGCCAGAAAAGCTGCGCGAGTGTGGGCCATCTGCATGGCGCTGCTGCGAGAGGCTTCGAGTTCTTGGTTGGAGGCGGACAGCCTGGCATTGCTGGCTTTGAGTTCGGTGGTGCGGGTTTCGATGATGTTTTCCAGCTCGCCCAGGTATTGCGTGAGGCGTTCTTCGGCCTCGCGGCGGCGGTCGATTTCATTGGTGATGTTGCTCAACTGCGCGTTGGTAACCTCAACCAACACGCCAATTTCATCTTGTTCATGGCCGCTGGGGCAACTCAGTTTTTGTCGGACGGGTGCGCCAGGATCATGCTCGCTAATCGCGCGCACCACGCTTACCAGCGGCTTGGTCAGCATGAAGTAAAACAATACCAACAGGATCAGCGACAGCAGCAGGCTGCGTACAAAGCCGGTGCCAAGGGTGACCAATACGCGGTTGAGAAAGCGACTACCAAAGGCGTAGGTGTCAACCTCAAGATTCAGTTGGCCGAGCGTCTCGCGCGAGCCGCGATTGACGTACAGCGGCAAACTGAACGAGCGCTCGCTGCCAAACAGAAAGTCGCTGAGAAAGCGAAAGCTGCTTTCCTGGCGCGTGCGACTGACGCTGGCCAAGCTTGAGCCGCTGTTGTCGAGGACTTCGGCTTGCCTGATGCCCGGCGAGTTGAGCAGGCCAAGCACCAGTTCGTGGGCGAGCTCCGCGTCAATGTTGTAGGCGATGCGCGTGGCGGGGTTGCGACTGACCTCAAGCAGCGCATGAATCTCGCTGTTGATTGAGGCGTCTTCGGTGCGGTAGTCGATGCCGACCTGCAGCAGGCTAAGCACGGCGCCAAGAATAAACGCCACCAGCACGGTGATGCTGGCCTGCTTGTACGACAGTCGGCGAGTGAACGAAATATTCATGGGCGAGGGTGATGGCCTTTTGACTGTGCGCTAAGAGCATAGTCGATTCAGTCAGTGATCAGCCCTAGCCGCAGGTGCTGTGGTCGGTAATCAGTCGGCGTTAGTTGGTTGGCTGGCGCCTAGGCGCCATGCACCTCTAAACCCAGCGTAGAGGTGCATGTTGCCATTAGGCCTTGCCGCTCAGTTTGGCCAGCGTGCGCTGCTCGCCAGGTAGTACCTCGGCGATGCTGGCGCGCAGCTTGACCCGTTGCAGGAGCGCCGCCAGTGCTGGCCAACGCTGTTGATCGAGCTGTTCGCCACCGTGCTCAAGGTTGATCAGCTGACAGCTAAAGGCCAGGTCGGCCATGCTCAGGCGGTTGTCGACAAAGTAATCGGCAGTGCCCAAGACTTTTTCCAGGTAGTCAAAGTGTGTCGGCAGTTTGTCGTGCAGTGCGGTTTGCACGACGGCTTCATCGCACGGTTGGCCCATGGTCGGTTTCAGTACGCGATTGCGAAACACGGCAAAAGTGGTGAGGGGGGCAAGCTCGTAATCGGCGTATTTCTCTAGCCAACGAATTTGCGCTCGCTGCGCTGGAGTTTGGCCGTACAGTTGCGGCAGTTCAGGGTGTTTTTCTTCCAGGTACTGACAGATCACGCTGGAGTCGGCGATGCTGAAATCATCGTCTTTGAGTGCCGGAATTCGGCCCAGCGGGCTGAGCTCGCGATACCACTCAGGCTGACCGAAGGGGGTGATGATCTCCAGTTGATATTCCAAGCCCTTTTCCGCCAGGAAAACCCGCAGCTTGCGAACAAAGGGTGAAAGTGGCGCTCCGTAAACAGTCAGGCTCATGCAGGGGTCCTTGTTGGCAGTTGAAAGGGCTGGCTGGGATTAGAAGCTCTTTTTCTTCCAGCTGTCATCGTCATCCAGCGACTTTAGTCCCTCGGTCAGTTGGTTGACATCATCGGCAACCGGCTTGGTGTCTTCCAATACCATGGAGTTGGCTCGGCTTAGCTGGTTTTCCATCTGCGCCAGTTGGGCTTGGTACTTGCCCGGCTCAGGTTGTTTGCGCAGGTATTGCACGCCGCGCTCAAAGGCCAGTCGCGCTTGCCCAGGTTGTTCTTTTTGCAGAGCTTGCTGGCCGAGGCTGTTAAAGAAATCGATGTGCAGCAGGCACAGCATGTGCTGGATTTCTTTGTTCCAATGCTTGGCCTCATTGACTTGCATAAGGCCGTCTTGGGTGGCGCGGGAGATCTGGCTATTTAGGTTCTCCAGCATAAAGCGCACTTCTTTAGCTTTGGCTTCGTTGTGGATCGGCTGCGGGGGGTTGTTGATTGGGATCAGTTCGTTCTTGTTGATCAGTTCACGCAGTTCGGTAATTCGCGTGCGCAGTGCGCTGTTGGTTCTGTCCAGTGGCAGCAGACGGTCACTGAATTGCAATTCAAAGCGGCTAAGCAGCAGTTTCAATGCCGGTGTCATCAGCTGGCCGGGCAAGTTGTCGGAAACGTCACGGCTGCGCCGCGCACGATCATTAAGATCGGCGCGCAGGCGGGCTTTTTCCAGCTTGCTGTTTTCAACCATATGGTTGATGTAGCCGATGGCAACCAGAATGACGAGGCCGGTTACTATCAGTAGGGTAATGACAATTGGCGACACCGTTTAAGCCTCATGCAAATGGGTTTTCTGGAGTGTAGTGCCTTCGCTGTATTGCTCATAGTGCCAACGCTGCTTATGTCCAGATGTGCTTGATTTGAAAAAAGTTTCACCAAAGGGTTGACGCTCGTTCGTAGGCTCCATAGAATGCGCGCCTCTTCAAGCGGTAAGCTAAAAGCCTAACGCCAGAAGACGGAAATAGCTGATGAAAAAAGCTATGCAACTTCCGAGCAGTGTCCCCTTCGTCTAGTGGCCTAGGACACCGCCCTTTCACGGCGGTAACAGGGGTT
>JAIERD010000357.1 GCA_019747155.1 Pseudomonadaceae bacterium | reverse complement strand
ACGAGCCTTGCCCCTGTGGTTCAGGTAACAAATACCAGCATTGCCATGGGCAAATTAGCTAAGGCATCAATGCTTATCTGCGCCGCGACCGGCTTTAGCCGCTCGCGGCGTTTTCACTTTAATATCGCCGTACCAGTGGGTACGGTGTTGTTCAGGGCTCACTGTCACTGGCGCACGTTTAGCGCTAGGACGGCTCTTCAACTGATGACGACACGGAGTTCATCGCATGGCTGTTGGTCTTGGTCCGCTTCCTATTTTGCATCCAGTGGCCGGTTTTGAATTGGGGATTGCCTCGGCTGGCATTAAGCGTGTAGGTCGCAAGGATGTGGTGGTCATGCGCTGCGCCGAAGGCTCGAGTGTGGCCGGGGTGTTCACTCTCAATGCGTTTTGCGCCGCACCGGTGATTCTTGCCCGGCAGCGGGTGAAGGGTGAGGCGCGTTATCTGCTGACCAATACCGGCAATGCCAACGCCGGCACCGGTGAGCCTGGTTTGCTCGCGGCTGGGCAAACCTGCGCCGCCTTGGCGCAGTTGGCTGAGGTCGATGAACAGGCGATTTTACCGTTCTCCACCGGAGTGATAGGTGAGCCATTGCCGGTGGATAAAATCATCGCCGCCTTGCCAGCGGCCTTGGCCGATTTGTCCGAGCACCACTGGGCCGAAGCCGCCACCGGCATCATGACCACCGACACCCTGCCCAAGGGCGCGAGCCGGCAGTTTGTCCACGAAGGCGTAACCGTCACCGTGACCGGTATTTCCAAGGGCGCCGGGATGATTCGGCCGAACATGGCGACCATGCTCGGTTATATCGCCACCGACGCAAAGGTCGCCCCAGCGGTGCTGCAAGATTTGCTCAGCGATGCGGCCAACAAATCCTTCAACCGCATCACCATCGACGGCGATACCTCGACCAACGATTGCTGCATGTTGATCGCCACCGGTAAGGCCGATTTGCCGGAAGTTACCGAGACGCGCGGCCCTTTGTTCGCCGCGCTCAAACAAGCGGTGTTCGAGGTCTGCATGGAGGTGGCACAAGCCATAGTGCGTGACGGTGAGGGCGCGACCAAGTTCGTCACAGTAGTGGTTAACGGCGGCGGCACCCATCAAGAGTGTCTGGACGTTGGCTACACGGTGGCGCATTCGCCGTTGATCAAGACCGCGCTGTTTGCCAGCGATCCGAACTGGGGGCGCATTTTGGCTGCAGTGGGTCGCGCCGGAGTGGAGCAGTTGGACGTGGCCAAGATCGACGTGTTCTTGGGCGATGTGTGCATCGCTAGCCGTGGTGCGCGTTCGGTCAGCTACACCGAAGAGCAGGGCGCGGCGGTGATGGCCGAGGCGGAAATCTCGATCCGCATTGAGCTGGGTCGTGGCGACTGCAGCGAGACCATTTGGACCACCGACCTGTCCCACGAATATGTGCGGATTAACGCCGAATACCGCTCCTAATAATCGCGGTGTTTGCCTGCGTTTGTGGGTGTAGCTATGAAACCACTGGGGACGCTGCGGCGTCCCCAGTGCGTTAATAACGGTGAATGTGAGGAGTGCAGGCGGTGCAACGAGTACATGTGGCTGCAGCGGTAATCCAAGGCGCCGATGGGCGCATTTTGCTGGCGCGGCGCGCCGATCAGCAGCACCAAGGCGGGCTCTGGGAGTTCCCCGGCGGCAAGCTTGAAGCTGGTGAAACGGTGTTGGCGGCATTGCGTCGTGAGTTGCGCGAGGAGTTGGGTATTAGTGTCACCAGCGCTCGCCCACTGATCAAGGTTCAGCACGATTACCCCGACAAACACGTGATGCTGGATGTCTGGCTGGTCAGCGCCTTTACCGGGGTGCCGCATGGCGCCGAGGGCCAGCCGCTAGCATGGGTGGCGCCGCGGCAATTGCCGGACTATGCGTTCCCAGCAGCCAATGCGCCGATCGTGCAGGCGGCGCGCCTGCCCTCGCAGTATTTAATCAGCCCCGATGGTCTGGAACCCAAGGCGCTGCTGCAAGGCATCCAGGCCGCGGTGGCCAGTGGCATCGGTTTGATCCAGCTCCGCGCGCCGAATGGCTACGACCCACAGTACCGCGACTTGGCGGTGGATGCCGTGGGTCTGTGTGCCGGCAAGGCGCAGTTGATGCTCAAGGGACCGCTGGAGTGGCTGGGCGACTTTCCGGCGGCTGGCTGGCAGTTGTCGGCCAAGCAATTGCGCCAATACGCCGCCAAAGGCCGGCCGTTTCCCCGTGAGCGATGGCTGGCCGCTTCTTGCCACAATGCCGAGGAATTGGCCCTAGCGGCGCAAATGGGCGTGGACTTTGTCACCCTGTCGCCGGTGCAGCCGACCCAGACCCATCCGCATGCCACGCCGTTGGGTTGGGCGTTAACCCGTGAGTTGCTGGATACGTGCAATCTGCCGGTGTTTCTCTTGGGTGGCATGGGGCCGCAGGACTGTGAGCAGGCGTGGCAGGCGGGTGCGCAAGGTGTGGCTGGGATTCGCGCTTTTTGGCCAGCGGTCTGAATTAAATCGAGCGTTTACGCGTTCGGTTTGCTGGCCGCCTGCCAGAGTATTTCCTTAATGTTTTGCCGGCGGCCGATCAGTCGCGCGGCAACAAAGAGTAAATCTGACAAACGATTCAAATAGGCCAAACCTGCGCCCTCCAGTGGCTCCAATGCACTCAGATGTTGGCAGCGGCGTTCGGCGCTGCGCGCTAAGCTGCGGCACAGATGTGCTTGGGCCACCAAGCGCGAGCCGCCGGGCAGGATAAAGTTTTCCAGTGGGCCTAACTCTTCATTCCATAGATCGATGGCGGCTTCTAAGCGGGATATTTCCGTTTGGTTCAGTGCTTGGTATTCCGGCATGGCCAGCTCGCCGCCCAGATCAAACAACCGATGCTGGCAGGGCGCGAGCACCTCGATCAGTTCGCTCAAACCCGGCCACATCGCTTCTAGCTCGGCGAGTTCGGCCAGTAGCAAACCGAGTTGGCTGTTGAGGCTATCTACCTCGCCCATGGCCTCGATACGTGGGTGATCTTTGCCCACTCGGCGGCCATCGGCCAAGCCGGTTTCACCGCCATCGCCGGTGCGGGTGTAAATTTTTGATAGGCGAAAACCCATGTTCAAACTCCTTGCTGGTCAACCAGTAGTTGCAGAGGCAGGCGCACGCTAAAGCAGCTGCCTTGGCCGAGCTTGGAGTGCACCTCCATCTGGCCTTTGTGGTTGTTGGTGATGATGAAATAGGCCACCGACAGGCCAAGGCCGGTGCCTTGGCCAATTTCTTTGGTGGTGAAAAATGGCTCGAAGATCCGCTTGCGCACCGCTTCCGGCATGCCCACGCCATTGTCTTCGACTTGAATCTCAGCCCAGGGTGGGCTGAGTTTGCAGCGTAAGATAATCCGCCCCGGAGTTTGCCCGGCCGGGCGCTGGTGAATGGCTTGGGCGGCGTTTTTCAGTAGGTTTAGTAGCACCTGCTCCAGCTCGTTGGCGGTGGCCGGTACACTGCCGAGTAATGGGTCGAATTCGCGCTGAATCTCCAAACCCTTAAAGTCAAAGCCCTCGGTAAGGTCAAAGTCGTTGCCGGCGATTTCTACGGCTTGGTTGATCAGTTGCGGCAATTGGCAGGCGTTCAGTTCGCGGCTACTGAGACGGCTGAAACTAAGCATATGGCTGACGATTTTGGCCGCCCGCGCACCGGCCTGTTGAATGCCGTCGAGCAATTGCGGGATCTCGCGACGCTCTAGGTAGTCATTTATCGCCGCCAGTTCGACGCCGCTCTCGGCGGCTTGGGTGAGGTTTTTGGCCAGCTCGCTGGAAAGCCGGCGGCGGATATTTTGCACGTTATGCAAAATCGCCCCCAGCGGGTTGTTAATCTCATGCGCCATGCCCGCCGCTAGGCCACCGACCGAGAGCATTTTCTCCGACTGCACCATCAGATCCTCCATGGCCAGGCGCTGGCCGATGTCGTCGATGCGAATCACCGCACCGCGGCCACTGCTGCCCACCAGCGGGTAAAAGGTCAGGGCGTAGTGCTGGGGCTGCTGGTCTTTAAACCAGGTGACACGTTCGATTTTTTCAATCGTGTGGCGCTCGCTGGTGTGTTTGAGCTGCTCTAAATAAGGCTTTAGCGAGGGGAAGGCGAGGAAAATCGGCTGGTTCAGGGCTTTGTTTAACGGGGTGCCAGACAGCCGGCTGGCTTCTTGATTCCACTGGGTGACATACAGCTGCTCATCGAGGGCAATCAGTGCCGAGGGCATCGAGTTAATGATGCTGTTGAGGTAGTTCTGAAAACCGGTAAGCTTCTTCTCGATCTTGTTGCGCACCTGCACCTCCATCTCCAATTTGCGGTTGGAGTGGCGGGTTTGCTTGGTCAGTTGCTGAGCTTCATCGCTGGCGGTTTGCGCGTCGTCGCGGGCGCGCTTGAGTTCGTCTTCGCGGGCTTGGATACGCGTCAGCATGGTGTTGAAGGCCTCCGCCAAACTGCCTAATTCATCTTTATTGCCAGGGCGGGCACGCAGGTTGTAATTCTCTTGATTGGTGACTTGCCGCGACAGTTCTTCCAAGCGCCGTATTGGTTTGGTCACCAGGGTGCGCACTTGGCGTGCCACCACCAGCCAGAGCAGTAAACTTAAGGCCAAAATGAGTAAGCTGGCGGTGACTGTGCCCTGATAGAACGCTGGCGACAGTTGCTGCTCGCCGACCAGTAACAGATGCCCAGCGGCTGCCGTGACTTGCTCGAGCTCAATCACCTGCGTCGGGCCGCTGTGCTCGTGACGCCAATGCGCCACCTGCGCAAATTGCTCTGGCAGCTGTGCGCCAGCGTCCAGTTGCAGCACCGCTAGGCGCTGTCCATCGGCGCTATAGAGCGCGGCGGCGCGCAGTGGCGCAAGATCGGCCAAGCTGTCCAGCAGGGTATTGGCGCTAACCTCGGAAGCCAGGGCTGGCCGGCTGATCGCCGGGGTAGCGACCAGTCGGCCGATACTCTGCAGTGCTTGCGGGTCGATGCTTTGCTGGGCAATCCAGTAAGCGGCGCTGACAAACACCACGTTGACCACCAGCAGTACGGCGGCCAGCAGCCCCAGGAGTGCGGCGAGCATCTTTTGTCCGATGCTGAGATTGGCAAGGGTCAGGCGCTTGGACATAGGCGGCGAAGGCGTCCTTGGCTGGGGATCTGGCGGCGGTTGGCGGCGGCGATTGCGTGCGGCGTGGGGCAGAGTAGCGCGGCCCTAGTTGCTCGGCAATCCACGGGCCTGCAGATGCTTAATCAGACGGCTGTGCAGCGCCTGTAAATACGGCAGGGGCAACTGCTGGCGGCTCGCCTCGGCGCAGGCATGGCCGAGCAGGTAAGAGATTTCAGTGCGCTGCTGGCGACTTACGTCTTGCTGCATCGAGGAGTAATTGGCCGCAGTGGCCTCGATGATGCGCAGTACCTCGTGCTGCAGTTCGCCGGCCGCCTGCGCTTGGCCGCAGGCGTGGAGTAGCGAAGTTAGCTCACTGCACAGTTGGCTGACTTCGCTGGGGTAGTTACGCAGTTCTCCATTACGGCAATCGTGCAGCACTGTTAGCGGGTTAATCGCGCAATTGATGGCCAGCTTACGCCATAGCTGGGCGAGAATTTCAGTCGTCCATTGATGACTGATGCCGGCGCTGGCAAGCTCGCTAAGCCAGGCGGGCGGCGCTGGGTTGTGCGGGTCGCCCAGCCAGGTGTGACCGGCCCCGGCAAACACCACGCAGAAATCGCTCTGGCGGAATGCGCCCTCGGTGCTGCTGGCAAAAATGCAGCGTATCGGTGCCAGTAGTTCGGCGATCTGCTGCTGACTGCCGAGGCCGTTTTGCAGCAAAATCACTTCGCTGGTGGTGCTCAGGCGCGGCGTCAGTGCGCGCATGGCAGCTACCGCGTCATAGGCTTTGCAGGTCACCAGCAGGCGCTGAATTGGTTGTTGGGCGTCGATGGTTTGCGCGGCTATTGACTGTAAATGGCGCTGGCCGTTCTCGAGCAAGCTTAAGCCACCAGCCTGCTGGTAGGACTCTAGGCGGGCTTGGTCACGCAGAATCAATTGCACCGGATGGCCGGCGCGGGCCAAGCGCACCGCCCACAAGGTACCCAAACTGCCAGCGCCCAGTACGTGCCAGGTCATAGGGTTAATGCGCCATGGTCAAGCGCACCGCGCGGAATAGAAGTGCCCAAACTGCCAGCGCCGAGAATGTGCCAAGTCATGGTGTGCGGGCGCAGACTAGCGGCTTGCGCATCGATTATTTGCTTGGCAGCAGGCGCGTCGCGTTGATTCGCCCGCTGGCGTAGGCCTCTGGCAGCAACTCAACGGCTTTGTCGATCAGGTCTTGCGGGGTGAGTGGCAGTGCGTTGACATCCAGTCCCACTAGGCTGATCCCGGCCTTGAGGCTGATAAAACCTTCGCTGGTTTTAAAGGCCTTCAGGTTTAATCCCTCATGCAAGCGCTTGAAGCTGTTCGGCACGCACTCTTGAATGTTTTCCAGCAGGGCAATTAGACCAAAGTGGCTGTCGTCCAGTCTGGTTAACACATCGAGTGGCCGTACATATTGTTGCAAGCGACGGGCGACGCCGTGCAGCAGTTCGCCGTGGAAGTCGTCACCGTATTGCGCGCGCAACTGGCTGGCTTCCTGCAAGCCGATCAGTAGGTAACACAGGGCGCCACCGCGTGACTCTAGCTGGCGCAAGCTGTCGCTCAGGCGTTGTTGCAGTAGGCGGGTGTTGCCCAAGCCAGTCAGCGGGTCAACCAGATTGCGTTGCTCAAGGCTGGCGACGTTTTGGGTCAGTAGGTGGTTCTCTTGCAGTAGACGCTGCAGAGTGTTGCACAGGCGATCGGCGGCAAACACCCGGGGTACCAGTTGTTCGTGCATGGCGGCTTTGTTGATGAAGTCATCCACGCCGCTTTCAAAGGCTTCGCCCAGTACGTTTTCGCCTTCGCGGCCGGTGAGCAAAATAACGTAGGTGTAGTGGTGGGTCATTTCATCCAGTTGGCGGATCCGGCTGGTCAGCTCTAGGCCGTTAATTTCCGGCATCATCCAGTCGGCCAATAATACGCTAGCCGGGCGCTGCTCTTGTAGGGTCAGGGCTTCGAGGGCACTGCTGGCAAAGCGTACATCGAGATAGCCGGCAATCTTTAGCGCGCGACCAATAATGGCGCTGGAAAACTTGGTGTCGTCGACCACCAAAATGCTGAGGTGCGGGTTGGGCATTGAGGTGGCTCACAAAAGGGGCAATAAACGCCGGCGTGGAGCCGGTCTATATGGGTGCGAACAGTTATAATGATATTCCGTTTACGTCGTCAAGCCGCGAACCGCCCGTCCGTGACGTCGGTCGCGCCTTCTATCTGGCCCATCTCGTTGGCGCCTTGATTCTCTGGAGAAAACCTATGCCATCGTTTGATGTGGTGTCCGAACTGGATAAGCACGAAGTCACTAACGCGGTCGATAATGCCAGTAAAGAGCTGGAACGGCGCTTTGATTTACGTGGCAAAGGTAGTTTTGAGCTAAAAGACTTGGTGATTAACCTTACCGGCGAGGCCGATTTCATCATCGAACAGATGAAACCGATTCTTGAACAGTCGCTAATCAAACGCAAAATCGACGTGCAATGCTTGGAATACAAGGATGCCTTCCCCTCCGGCAAAGGCATGAAGCAGGAAGCCACCCTGCGCGAAGGTATCGATAAAGAATTGGCGAAAAAGATTGTTGCACACGTGAAAGACAGCAAGCTTAAGGTGCAGGCCGCCATTCAGGGCGAGCAAGTACGGATTACCGGTAAGAAACGTGACGACTTGCAAGAAGCCATGGCCGCATTGCGCGGTAAAGATTTCAGCATGCCGCTGCAGTTCAATAACTTTCGCGACTAAGTGCAGTCTGAATGGTCGTTTGCAGGCTGAATCGCAGTGCGGTTAAATTTGCCCAGTAATGTGCT
>JAIERD010000195.1 GCA_019747155.1 Pseudomonadaceae bacterium | reverse complement strand
CTGCTGCGGCGTCAAACTGGCCAATCCGGCACTGGCGGCCTTCGCCTCGGCCGACAAACTGGCAGCAACTGAGCTTTGCGCCGGCCACCAGGTATCACCGGCCAACACTGCGTTCACGCCCTGCTGGATACTGGCCAAGCTGCTGGATTTAGGAATAAAACCACTGGCGCCAAATTCACGGGCGCGCACCACCACTGCCGCGTCCTCCTGCGCCGAGACCATCAGCACCGGAATCTGCGGATACTGCCCACGCAGTAACACCAAGCCCGAGAAGCCATAGGCGCCGGGCATATTCAGGTCGAGCAAGACCAAGTCCCAATCGGTCTTTTGCACCAAGCAGGCCTCCAGCTCGGCAATGCTGGCCGCCTCGACCAAACGCACATCCGGCCCCAAGCCCAGGCTCAGGGCTTGCTGCAAGGCACTGCGAAACAACGGGTGATCGTCAACGATCAAAATCTCATAAGCAGCCACGGGCATTCCTATTATTTTTGTTAGGCAGTTGTCAGCCAAAAGCGTCCGCCAGCATGCCGAGCGCTGTCAGGGTGGTCAAGTATGCGACTTTGCGGCACAGTCGCAACCTTTGCCTATCGAGTTAGACCATGCCCAACCAAGCCCTGCGTGCCGACCTGTTGATGCTGTTTACCGCGCTCATCTGGGGCTCGGCCTTTATCGCCCAACGTCTGGGCATGGACCATATTGGCCCATTCCTCTATACCGGCCTGCGCTTTGCCCTGGCCGCCCTGGTGCTGTTGCCCTGGGTGCTGCGCCGCCCGAGCGTCGGCCAGTTACCGGCCGAGCCCTTGCTGTACCGTGGTCTGCTGATCGGCGGCGGCGTGATGGGGCTGGTGCTAGCACTCGGCATTAATCTGCAACAGGTCGGTTTGCTGTTCACCAGCGTCACCAATGCCGGCTTCATTACCGGGCTGTATGTGATTATCGTGCCGCTGATAGGCCTGTTTCTCGGCCATAAAACCGGCCTCGGCTGCTGGCTCGGCGCGAGCCTGGCGGTGGTCGGGATGTTTCTGTTGTGCGTGGGCGACAACTTCCAGGTGGCGTCCGGCGACTGGCTGCAACTGGCCGGCGCCTTTGTCTGGGCGACCCATGTACTGGTGGTTGGGGTATTCGCCAAACGGCATGACCCGCTGCGTTTGGCCTTCCTGCAATTTGCCGTCTGCGCGCTGATCAGCCTGCTACTGGCGTTGGTGTTCGAACCCATAGTGCTGGCTGCCATTATCGAAGCTGGTCCCGCGATCTTCTATGGAGGCGTCATCGCCGGCGGCATCGGTTACACCCTGCAGGTAGTGGCACAAAAACACGCCATCGCCTCCCACGCCGCGATTATCTTCTCACTGGAAGCGGTATTTGCCGCCCTGGCCGGCAGCCTGTTCCTGGATGAAACTTTGCAACTGCGCGGCTACATCGGCTGCGCGCTGATGTTTGTCGGCATGCTGATCGCGCAGTTGTGGCCACGCAAGATTGAGGTGGTTAGCGCCTAAGCCAGCCAGTACCGCATGCCGAGCAAGCAGGCATCGCGGTAACTGATTAACCGACCCGCAACAAGCTGCCAGAGCGCTCACACCCAAGGCGCAGCTCCATCACGGGTGGTCATCCTCGCCGCCCATGCAGGCATTAGCGGCGCGATCGTTACGATCCCGGTGAGCAGCGGCCAGTACCCGCCTGCAACCTAGGCACAAGACAAAAAGCACGCTTAGACCGAGCAACCACTGAACAATCAACATCTCACCCTCCATCGCCGCAGCAAATGTCGCGCTGCATCGCCCCACACAAACGGCTTTAGTGCTTTAGCGCACGCAGAAAAACATATACAAAAATAGTTTTATGTACAACTATTGCAACAGATAGATCGCTTATCGGGTGCGACCCTCATGCCTAAGTCATCTGCATATCCGCAGCTCAGCCTTGCCCGTTTGCTCGCTTGCATCCTGAGCCTTTACGCCTCATTAGCCACGGCGGATTGGCGCACTGCGTTGCCTAACGAGCAACTGATCGGCACAGCTGAATTCAGCCTGTACGGATTCGATCTGTACAAGGCGCGTTTATGGAGTAGCACGGCCCAGCCAAGCTGGCGCAGCCCATTTGCGCTCGAGCTTATTTATCATCGAGCAATCACTAAAGATGCACTGATCGAGGCCAGCCTTGAGCAGATACAACATATTACCGACGACGATGTGTACCAACACCGCTCGGCCGTGTGGGCTGAGCACATGCGCCACTCGTTTGTTGACGTGCAGCCCGGAACGCGGATTACCGGGGTGTATCTACCCGGCCTCGGTTGTCATTTTTATGTCGATGGCCGCCTGCAACACGAAGTTGCCGACCCGCAATTTGCCAAGTTGTTCTTTGCCATTTGGCTCGGCCCGCAAACCCGCTACCCCGAGTTGCGCGCCCAGTTAATGGGCCTACAGGCCATGACCGATCAGGCTCAACAACCATGAGCCGCCAGCGCGCTAAGCGGCGCGGCTATCCGCTAGGTTCGAGGCGCGCCTTATGCACAAGCCATTTTCAATGAACTCCTTCGGGCCGAGCTACCGGGCGCTGGTGATTGGCGCGAGCGGTGCACTGGGGGGCGCTTTTTGCCAGTTGCTCAGCGAAGACCCACGTTGCCTTAGCATTCGCCAACTGGGCCGCAGCAGCCTGCCAAGGTTAGATTTAGAGCAGCCGGCGAGCATCGCTGAGGCGGCCGCAGCGCTCGGCGCAGAGGCGCCCTATCAGCTGATTATTAATGCCGCCGGCATGCTCCAGCGCGGTGCAATACGCCCGGAAAAAAGCTTTAGCGCACTGGAACACGAGGCATTGAGTGCGGTGTTTCAAGTCAACACGCTGGGCCCGGCACTGGTTTTACGCCATTTTTTGCCATTGCTCGATGCGCACGGCGCCATGGCCATGCTCTCAGCCAAGGTCGGCAGCATTGGCGATAACCGCCTTGGTGGCTGGTATGCCTATCGCGCCTCCAAGGCCGCGCTGAATATGCTGATTAAAACAGCCGCCATTGAACTGGCCCGAACCCGCCCGCAAACCCGCTTGCTCAGCCTGCACCCAGGCACGGTGATTTCGGCACTGTCGCAACCCTTTCGTGGCGCCAGCCGGGCCAAATCAGCAAGCCTTGCCGCTGGCGAATTGCTCGCACTGATTGATCGCCTAACCGCCGCTGACAGCGGCCAATTTTTCGCTTATGACGGTGAACGCCTGCCTTGGTAGGCAAGGAGTACAGCTTGAATCTACAAGAACTAACCACGCTGGCCAGCCATGGCGAAATACTCGAGCTAGAGCTGCTGTCGCTGCAGGGCGGCGTCTATATCGCACGGGTGCGCTTGGCCGAGGGACTGCTGACTTTAATGGACGAGCGCGCACAACCGCTGCGCCTTCGCTCCGTCACCCATCTGCGCGAATTGTTGCCGCTCGCGCCGCCATTTCCTTGCGTGCTGGTACAGCAGTGCGCCCACGATGAAATGTGCGGGGTGCGTAACGGCGCCGTAGAAGCGCTGCGCATTGGGTTTTCCCTGACTGCACCTTGGTGAGCAGACTCTCCCCGAGTAAAGCGCGCAATCGATATTGTTAGCTGAGGCCAAGCAACCGAGCATTATTGCTGCGCCGTACCAGCGTGCGCACTGCCCTGCACGCTGGTACGGCGCAAACTCAGTCGGCCAGCACCGCCAGATCAACCCCGCTGTGTTGCCCCACTGGCACAAACACCAACGCCTTTAAACCGCTATCCGGGTTGATATCGGCAAACTCCGGCGGGTTCTCCAACCGCTGCACAAACACCAGGCTCGGCGCTTGCGCCTGCATGCCGTCAATCAAAAACTCCGGCCCGGTGGTCGGGTCGTTGATGCAGGCCAGCACAGTGCCCTGCGCGCTAAGTAAATCGGGTAACCGGCGGAGGATTTTTTGGTAGTCCTGGGTCAGGGCAAAGCTGCCTTTTTGAAAGGACGGCGGGTCGATGATGATCAAATCATAGGGGCCGCAACTCTTGACCTTGCCCCAGGACTTGAACAACTCATGGCCCAAGAAACTCACCCGGCTCAGATCATGCTGATTGAGTCGGTGATTATCACGACCCCGACTGAGCGCTGCGCGAGCCATGTCGAGGTTGACCACATGGCTGGCGCCACCGGCAATCGCCGCCACCGAAAAACCGCAGGTGTAGGCGAACAGATTCAATACCCGCTTGCCCTCGGCCTGGGCTTGCACCCAAAGGCGGCCGTAACGCATGTCCAAAAATAAGCCGTTGTTTTGCTTCTTGCCCAGGTCCAACTTGTAGCGCAGGCCGCCCTCGCTGATCAGCCACTCATCCACTGGCTCACCACACAGAAACTCCGTGCTGCTGTCCGGCAGATAACGGTGTTGCAGCAACAGATGTTGCGCGCCGCTGCACTGCCACTCAGGCGTCAGGGTGAGGGCCAGCAGCATCTGTTTCAGCGCCAGCAATTCAGACTCCGCCGGCTGGCGAAACAGGCAAACCAACAACAAACCTTGCAGCCAGTCGGCGGTGACCTGCTCAAGCCCTGGCCAGCGTTGGCCACGGCCGTGGAACAGGCGACGGGTTTCGTCCGGCGGCGAGCTTAACGCGCCGACTAATTGCTGTTGCAAGGTGGCGATGGCGTCGGTGTTCATGGCTGTTGCTTACTCATGGGTGAAACCGATTGGGGAAAATTGCGCAGGCTATTGGCGCGGCAATCCGGCAGGTTGCGCTTAGCTCGCTAGCGGCGCACAGAGGGAGCGCAGGCGCTGGTGCGCAGCATCCTCAAGGTCCAGCGGCAGGTAATTTTTGGCATTTAGGTAGTGGGTGGTGAACACCTCTAAATAGGCATCCAAGACCTCGCTGGCGTGTTGCTCGCCGGCCAATTCCAAGCACAGCGCCGCCACCTCACTGGTGCACAGATGATCATCGCGCTTGGAGCGGCGCAGGCGATAGCGCGACAGTTGCTCGGGCTGCAGGCTGAGCACCGGCAAGTGATTTAAATACGGGCTTTTACGAAACATCTTGCGCGCCTCCGGCCAGGTAGCATCCAGCAAGATAAACAGCGGCCGCTTACCGGCCACTGGCAACACCTCGGTAACCACCCGCTCGGCCGGCACAAACTCACCGGGAAAGACCACGTAGGGCTGCCATTGCGGATCGGCCAGCAAGGCCAGCAACGCCGGATCAACCTCGGTGCGCGACCAGCCAAAGGCTGCGGTGTCGGTGACCAGATCGGCAATCAACCAACCGGTGTTGCTCGGTTTGAGTGGCTCAACGTCGTACATGATCAGGCACATGCCGGACGTGGTCAGCACTTGCGGGCGCAACGCACACAGGCAATGGCTGAAGATCACCCGGCAATTCGGGCAACGCGGCGCTCGCGAGCCACGGGCGATAAAGGGTTTGACGCTGCGGGCCAAACGCTCGGCGCGCAACCGCGCCACTGCATGGCTCATACCGAGGCCTGCGAAAGGTGAAAAACGCTCAACATGGCAAGCCTGGCCGAATCAAAGGGCCGGCAGTTTACCAGAGCGGGTGCAAGGCAACAGGCAAAGGGGGGTATTATGCCGGCCCGCTGAACCGCCGCCGCTAACGGCGGTCAAAGGACGCAGCCACTCTATGGAGATTCCAATGCGCCGTTTATTCGCTCTACTTGCCCTATGTTTCGTGCTACCAACCACCCAGGCCGCCTCGCTGAAAGACTTCGAGCTGACCAAGATGCTGGAGAAGGTGGCTAAAGACAGCAGCGTTGGCACGCCACGGGCGATCAATGAAGACATCCTCGATCAAGGCTATACGGTTGAAGGCAACGAGTTGATCAACTACCTCAGCGTTCGCGAGGGTCACGCTCAGCAGATGCGCGCCAACGCCCAGAGCATGCGCAGCCAGCTGACCGCCAGCGTGTGCAGCAACACCGGCTACCGCCAATTACTGGCCCGCGGGGCGGTGTTGCGCTACCAGTTCACGGTTTACAAAACCAACCTGCCGGTGGCCACCGAACGTTTCACCAAGAGTGATTGCGGCCTGAAATGATCGCGCTGCAAAATCAGCTTTTGCGTTGCGCATGCTCGCTGCTGGCTTTGAGTTCGGCGAGCAAGGTTTCGATGTGCCGCGAGCGCCGAATGCCACCTTCGAGGCGGCGCTGGCACTCTTCTTCCAGGCTGGTGGCGTTACTGCGCGCCGCCTGCTGCAGCAGGCGGTACAAGTCCAGATCAATCTCCAGCGTAAGCTTTGGCATGCGCACTCTCCCTGTCTAATCACTACTTTTATTCTTGTTACGCGGCGCATGCCTAGCCGTCGCGCGGCACGCTTAGCGCAAGGCTGCCGGATCACCCTCACCCTGCACTGCGGCAATTTGCGACGCAGATAACAGGCTGTCGAGGGGAACATTTCGCAGCTCCGCACACGCCCGCAAAATATGCGCCCAAGTTGCATTATTGGCAAACAGCATACCGGCCTCATCCAGGGTGCCACCGCGATTGCGGTAGCCGAGCACCACGCTGTTATTGGCATCCGGCAACAACGGCCACAGATGCCCGCGCGCCACCTCGGGACGCATGTGGGTGAGCATCACCCGCAGCTTATGACTGCTGGGGAACAGCTGCTCGCAGAGCACCGCACTGGCCAGCGTCGCCGCCTCCCACTGATCGCGCGGCGCCCGGAAACGGCCCGGCTCCTGGATATACACCAACCGATAGGCATAGCCGGCCGCGCGTAAATGCGTGGCGGCGCGGCGCATTTCGGCGAGTTGATAACCGCCAGTGGCCAACAGCAATAACGGCTCACTGCCGGCCAACTGCTCAACCAGCAGCGCGCCATCCGCCGCCAATTGCTCGGCTTGCGCCTGGCTAAATACCGCCACCTGCTCGCGCTTGGCAATCACCATGCAGGCCAGCTGCCCACGGGCCTGGTAGATGCTGGGCAAGCAAGCCAGCACCGAGTTGTGGTCGGCCGGAAATAGCACTCGAACCATGTCGCTCATTTCACCGAGCAAGGCTTCGCAAAAGGTAGTGTCTTGATGGGACTGCTGGTTTTTGCCGTTTTCCCAGGTATGGGACGTCGCCACCAACGGCCACCCCAGCCAACCGGCTGGGCGCCCGGCTTGTTTTTGCTGGCGGGCAAAAATCAGGCTCTGGCGCACCGCACCGAGCATCTTCACGCAGAACGCTTCGTAGCTGGCGACCAGGTTAATACCGCCCTGATTGGCCAGGCATGCCGACACCACCGCCTCTTCATTGAGCGCGGTGATGATCTTGCCATCCAGCGCCTCCAGCTCACTCTCCGGCGCGCAGACCCGATGCTTGAGGGCATGCAACACGCCACCCAAGCGATTGCTGGCCAGCTCATCGGGATTACCCACTCGCGGGCGCAACGTCGGATTGGCCGCGACCAGATCCACAAAAAAGCGATCCAGCGCCGCCATGGGCGAGCAGTCATCATTGCGATAGACCAGCGCCGGCAAGTGCGGCGTCGGCGGATGGCGGGTTGCCAACGGATTGTCCCGCTCCAGGGCGCGACCCGCGCGGTGCTGCGTAAACAACTGCCGCGCCGCCGCCAGCTCTGCCGGTGGCACCCAGAGCGGCGCCACATGCTGATTAAACAGCGCCCGCGCCTCGGCATCCTGATGTGGATTACCCGGCAATGGCAGGTTGTGCGCGGCATTGCTGCCAGCCCCGTAAAAGCCAAAACCTTTCAAGGTTTCGGCAATCGCGTAAGGCATCGGCAAGGGGTACTGGAGGATGCCGCCGTGCATTTCGTGCACACGATGGGCCAAGCGCTGCTCCATCTCCCAGAGGGTACAGACAAAGGCCGCCGGGTCGCGGCCATCGAAAATCAGCGGATCAAAACCACAACCGCGCAAGTGTTTGG
>JAIERD010000335.1 GCA_019747155.1 Pseudomonadaceae bacterium | reverse complement strand
ATGCATTTCCGCTTCAACGTTTGATGCTGCATTCCGTCAGCTGGTGACGGACAACAAAACCCCACAATGGCCCAGCCTTGTGGGGTTTTTTATTGCCCGCAACATCCACAACACTCGCGGCGCTCAAAACTCTCATTGTGCGGCCATTGCCAGAATGAAATTATACGAATATATTTTCATGTAATTATCGAATAATAATTTCATGGAACCACTATGTTTCAGCAATCCGGCGAACATGTCGCCAGCTACTACGCCCACAGTTGCGCGGCGCAGTTGCCGTCGCACGCCCCACTGCAAGGCGAGCAAAACACCGAGGTGCTGATCATTGGTGCCGGCTTCAGCGGTTTGCACACGGCATTGCGGCTGGCCTTGGCTGGCAAGCGGGTGACGCTGCTGGAAGCCAGTCGCGTAGCCTGGGCGGCCTCGGGGCGCAATGGCGGGCAGGCGATTCTCGGCTGGTCGTGCGATATGCCGCCATTGGAGGCCGCGCTCGGTTATGAGCGCGCCCGCCGCTTGTGGGACAGCATGCGCTGGGCCGCCCAAGAGCTGCGTGAGCTGCCGGCACGGCATGGTTTTGATTGCGATTACCGCGCCGGCCATTTGTGGACCTCGGTGCTGCCGCGACGGGTCAGCCAGCTGACCGAGTGGCAGCACGAGGCTAGCCACAAGTGGGGACATGATGGCCTGCGCTTTATCCCGCGCGCCGAGTTACCGCAGTGGGTTGCCAGCGAACGCTATCAAGCGGGCTTGTACGATCCGGAAGGCGGCCATCTGCACCCGCTGAAATTGGCCCTCGGTCTGGCCGCCGCCATCGAACGCGCCGGCGGTTGCATCCATGAGCAGAGCAAGGCGCTCAGCTACCGTGAAGAAAACGGCCAGTACCTAGTGGCCACCGAGCACGGCCGCATTCGGGCGGATGTACTGGTGCTGGCCTGCAATGCCTACCTGGATGATCTGCACCCCAAGCTGTCGCGTCGGCTGCTGTCCGCCGGCTGCTATCAGGTGGCTACCGCGCCGCTAAGCGCTGAGCAAGCGACGGCGCTACTGCCGAGCAACGTCTGCATCACCGACAACCAGTTCATCCTCGATTACTTTCGCCGCACGCCGGATAACCGTTTGTTGTTTGGCGGTGGCAATAGCTATCTGGGCGGCCTGCCGAAGGATATCGCCGCGGCCACCCGGCCGTTTTTGCAGCGGGTCTTCCCGCAACTCAAAGACGTGCCAATTGAGTTTGCCTGGGGCGGACCTATTGACCTGACGCTCAAGCGCACCCCGGACCTCGGCCGACGTGGCGAGCTGTACTGGATGCAGGGTTACTCCGGCCATGGCGTACTGCCGACCCTGGCCGCTGCCCGTGCGGTGTCTGCGGCCATTCTTGGCCAACCCGATGAACTGAGCCTTTATCAAGGCCTGCACAACGGCAACTTCCCCGGCGGCAAGCACCTGGCGGCACCACTCGAGGCGATCGGCAAGGCCTGGTATCGACTGCGCGATAGCATTTGAGCTGCGCCAATGGAGTTAATCAGATGAACCAGCAAGAAGAAATCGCCGCTCTAGCCATCCTGATTCAGGACCTGCGCAGGCATAAGCAGTTCACCCTCAAGCAATTGGCCGACAAAATCGGCCGCTCGGTGGGTTTTCTCTCCCAGGTCGAGCGGGGAATTTCGCGCCCAACCGTGGCGGACTTGACCGCCATCAGTGAAACCCTGGGGGTGCCCACCACCTACTTCTACAGCGAACCCAAGCCCAAGGCGCTGCCTTGGGTCACCCGGCCCAACGAGCGGCGCACCCTGTATTACGCCAATGGCATTACCGACATTTTGTTGTCGCCGACCATGAGCGCCGGCTTTTCCATGTTGGAAACCCTGCTGGAGCCATGCGCCATCAGTGGTGAGCGGCATTTGAGCGACAGCTCCGAGCAAGGCGGTTACGTCCTCGACGGCGAGTTGACGCTGTGGCTGGGCGATGAGCAGCCCGTGACCCTGTACGCCGGTGACAGTTTCCAACTGGCCAGCCACAGCCACTGTCGTTACGGCAACCGCAGCGAACTGCCGGCTCGCGTGCTGTGGGTTTACACATGACCAACAATGCCAATAATGAAAGGGAAACCACCATGACTGCTGCCTGCTCTGAACGACTGGCTGAGGTGCAGGCGCTGCGCTCTTAGCTGTGACTAGCGAAGGCCGCGTGCAGGTCTGCCACCAGCGCCAGCTGTGCCTCGCTCGGCTGGCGAGCGCGGTGATGGGCCAGGTGAAACTGCACGCTGAAGTTCAAGGTTTCGGGGCCGAGCGGCTGCAGCAAGCCCTGCGCCTGCCAAGGCGCGGCGATGTGCAGGGGCAGATAACCAACGTGCGCACCGGACAGGATAAAGGTCAGGCTGCCTTCGACGTGTTCGGTGCTAGCGCTGCTGTTAACCGGCTGAAAGGGTTCGGCGGCGTTGATAAAGCGATAGGGATGCACCACACCGTCACAGCCATCCAGCTGCGCCTGGCTGGGCTGTGCTTGGCCGAACAGCGGGTGGGTTTTGCCGCAGTAAAGCCGTTGTTCTTCGCTGAATAGCGGCTGGTAATCCAGCGCATTTTGCTGCCCGGAAAAATAGCCAATCGCCAGGTGCAACTGGTCCTGCAACAGGCGCCGTTCCAGCTCGGCGGGCGTGGCACTGAGCAGCTCGATCTGCACCGCCTGGTTACGTTGACGGAACTGGCCGAGGGCCTTGGCAACGCATTCGCGCACCTGTGCATCGAGGGCTTCGGAGAGGCCGATGCGCAGCTCGCCGAGCAGTTTGTCGGCCATGCCCTGGGCCTCACCCTTGAACATCTCGATCGCGCTGAACAGTTTGCGGGTCGCGGCCAACAGCTGCTGGCCCTTGGGCGTCAGCCGAAACCCGGCCTTGCCCCGCTCACAGAGGCGATAACCGAGGCGGGTTTCCAGCTTGGCCATCTGCGTGCTGATGGTCGACTGGCCGATGCCCAACTCGCCTTGCGCGGCACTGAAACCGCCGCACTCCACCACACAGACGAACAGGCGTAGCAGTTGCAGATCGAGGTCGCGGACTTGGCTGAGCATGGGCGCTCCAAACATTGATGAAGATGAATGCCAAAGTAGCATGCTTCATATTTATCCGAAGCATGCCAACCCGCACTATGGCTACAACCGTTGAGTCATTTGCTGAGGAGTCACGCCATGCGTGTCGCGATTGGAGTCCTGTGTTTTGGGCTGGGCTTGACTGCCCAGGCCGCCGAGCAACAAGTGAATATCTACACCTGGTCGGCGTACTTGCCCGAGCAGGCGCTGCAACGCTTCAAGGATGAGACCGGGATTGCAGTCAAATACGACATCTTTGACAGCGCCGAGGCTCTGGACAGCAAGTTGCTGACCGGCGCCAGTGGTTATGACGTGGTGTTCCCGGCCGCCAGCGGTTTGGCGCGGGCGATCAAGGCCGGCGCTGTGCAGCCGATTGAGCACGCCCAACTGCACAACTTCGCCAATCTCGACCCCGAGATGCTCGGCAAACTGGCCAGCGCCGACCCGGGCAATCAGTACGGCGTGCCCTACACCTGGGGCACAGTCGGCTTAGGGATCAACAAACAGGCGGTGGAAAAGCGTATTCCGAATGCGCCGCTAAACAGCCTCGACCTGCTGTTTAATCCCGAGTACGCCAGCCTGCTCAAAGACTGCGGCATTGCCATGCTCGATTCGCCCCAAGAGGTGATCAGCGTCGCCCTCAATTACCTCGGCTACAAACCTTACAGCACCGACGCAGCTGAGCTGAAGCAGGTGCAGCAACTACTCGCCACCCTGCAGCCGAACATCCGCTATGTCGCCAGCGGCCGGCACATCAATGATCTGGCCAAGGGCGAAGTCTGCCTGGCGCTGACCTATAACGGCGACGCCGCCCAGGCAGCCGCCCGCGCGGTGGAAACCAAGCAGGCGTTTGAGGTCATCTACCGCATCCCCCGTGAAGGCACCTTGCTGTGGTTCGACACCATGGCGATCCCCGTCGATGCGCCGCACCCACAACAAGCGCGGGCCTTTATCGACCATATGCTGCGGCCAGAATCCATCGCCGAGCTGACCAACAGCGTGTTCTTCGCCAATGCCAACAGCAAAGCCACGGCCCTGGTCGACCCCGCTGTGAGTGGCGACCCGGACATCTATCCGCCGCAAGAGGTCCGCGCCAAGTTGTTCGGCGAGGAGTTACTGCCGATGCGCGCGCAACGTGATCGCACCCGCGTCTGGACCACCTTTCGCACTAAATATTGAGGATTTAACCGTGGAAGAATTTCAGGGTAACGACCAGGCCATCACCCGTGACAGCCTGTACGGCACCAGCTCGGAGCCGACCTATGCCGGCATTACCAGCTTTATGCGCCGGCGCTACAGCCGCGATCTGCGCGGCGTCGACCTGGTGGTCAGCGGCGTGCCATTCGACACCGCCACTACCAATCGGCCCGGCACTCGCTTCGGCCCACGGGCAATTCGCGCGGCCTCGATCCAGAGCGCCTGGGAGCGGCATTTCCCCTGGGAATTTGACCCCTTCGACCACCTGGCCGTGATCGACTATGGCGATTGCAATTTCGACCATAGCCAACCACAGCGCACCCCGGGCGTCATCGAGGCGCATGCCGATCACATCCTCCAGGCGGGCTGCGGCATGCTCACCCTGGGCGGCGATCACTTCATCAGCTACCCGCTGCTCAAGGCCCACGCCAAGCTGCACGGGCCACTGTCGCTGGTGCATTTTGACGCCCACAGCGACACCTGGCCGGATGCCGATGACAGTGAAGAAGGCATCAACCACGGCACCATGTTCTATCACGCGGCCAAGCAGGGGCTGGTCGATCCGGCGCGCTCGGTGCAGATCGGTTTGCGCACCACTAATGACGATGTCATGGGCTTTCAGGTGCTGGACGCCCGCCAGGTGCATCGCAGCAGCCCGGAGCAGATCGCCGAACTGATCCGCGCCCGCGTCGGTGACAACCCGGTGTACCTGACCTTCGACATCGATTGCCTCGATCCGGCATTCGCCCCCGGCACCGGCACCCCGGTCTGTGGTGGTCTGAGCACCCATCAGGCGCTGGAGATTCTGCGTGGCCTGCGCGGTATCAATGTGGTCGGCATGGACGTGGTGGAAGTCTCACCGCCCTACGACAACGCCGAAATCACCGCCCTGGCCGGGGCGACCATCGCCATGGAGATGGTCTGCCTGTACGCCGCCAAGCACAAACTGCCGGTGAGTTGAGCCGGCGCCGGCAACTAAAATACAAAGGGGGTTAGGCGCAATCCCCCCCCTTTTTCTTTGGCAGTGTCCTAGCTATGTGTTGCAGACTCTGTTTTGTAGGGTGGGCTTTAGCCCACCAGCGCCGGATAAGGGCCTCGGTGGGCTAAAGCCCACCCGAGGTTTTGCGCCCAATCAGGCAGGCAGGCCTACCAGCAAGTCAGCCAACTCATCGGCGTGTTGCTCTTCCACGGCCAGAATCCCCTTGAGCATCTGGCTGGTGGTCGGGTCCTGATCGCCCAGGTACACGATCAACTCGCGATAACTATCGATGGCGATACGTTCGGCCACCAGATCCTCTTTAATCATGTCTGCCAGTGTGCTGCCAGCTACATATTCGGCATGACTGCGTTCGGTCAGGCTGTCTGGCGCAAAGTCTGGCTCACCGCCCAACTGCACAATGCGCGCGGCAAGCTGATCGGCATGCCCCTGCTCTTCGTTGGAGTGCGCCAGAAACTCGTCGGCAACCCCCTTGGAGTGAATCCCGCTGGCCATAAAGTGATGGCGTCGATAGCGCAGCACACAGACGATCTCGGTGGCCAAGGCCTGATTGAGTTGTTGCAGTACCTCGAGGCGGTTTGCCGAGTAACCAGGCGTCACCGCACCCTGCTCGATATGTTTGCGCGCTTGTTTGCGCAGCGTTTCGACATTGGTAAATTTAGCTTTGCTATTCATGCTGTCTCCCTATGGATGGGATGTGCAGGCGAGAATTGCCTGATCAAATACGCCCCAACAAAAGCAATACAATCAGGATGATCACCACCAGGCCCAGCCCGCCGCTCGGGGCGTAACCCCAGCTTCTACTGTGCGGCCAACTCGGCAGTACGCCGACCAGCATCAGGATCAAAATGACCAGCAGTATCGTGCCTAGGCTCATGGTGCTGTCCTCAAGTGGTTATGCCGTACGCAATACACACTGCGCACCGGAGACTGCAGCGTTACAGATCAGCCCTCGGGGATCTGTTCGCTAGCGTACCGATGGGCGCGAAAATCTTTGAGAGCCGACTTTATTGAGGTTTTAGTGCCGTTTTGGCTGATTTTCTGCGGCTGGCTTGCGCGTTAAATCGTGCCGGCGCCATGCAAAAGCAGGCATCACCGGGGTGACGCATACCCCGTGCAAAACTACGGAGGCCGCGACGCTGAGCGGGACCTTGCCAGCCCTAAACAACTAAGCCCCGAAATCGGGGCTTGGTTGTTTTGCAGTTGCGTCAGGCGTTTAGCCGCCGACCATCAGGCCGCGCTGAACATCTTGTGCGGGTCGATGACAAATTTCTTCGGTGCGCCGGCATCGAACTCGCTGTAACCGCGTGGCGCGTCGTCGAGGCTGATGACTTGCACGCCGACGATGTCGGCAATCTTGATCCGGTCCCACATGATCGCCTGCATCAGCTGGCGGTTGTATTTCATGGTCGGGGTTTGCCCGGTGTGGAAGCTATGAGACTTGGCCCAGCCAAGGCCGAAGCGAATGTTCAACGCGCCCTGCTTGGCCGCCTTGTCCACCGCACCCGGATCTTCGGTGACATAGAGGCCCGGGATGCCGATCTTACCGGCCACCCGCACCACACCCATCAAGGAGTTGAGCACCGTCGCCGGGGCTTCATGTTGCGCGCCTTCATGGCCATGCCCACGAGCTTCGAAGCCCACCGCATCGACCGCGCAATCCACTTCCGGCTCGCCCAGCAACGCGGCAATTTGTTCGTGCAACGGAGTGTCCAAAGACAAATCGGCAATCTCAAAACCCTGGGCCTTGGCATGCACCAGCCGCAGCGGATTGACGTCACCGATGATCACCACCGCCGCTCCCAGCAAACGCGCCGACGCAGCGGCGGCCAGACCAACCGGACCGGCACCGGCGATATACACGGTGCTGCCTGGGCCAACGCCAGCGGTTACCGCGCCGTGATAACCAGTCGGCAAAATGTCCGACAGGCAGGTCAAGTCGCGGATTTTCTCCATCGCTGCGTCGCGGTTCGGCAGCTTCAGCAGGTTGAAATCGGCATAGGGCACCAGCACGTATTCGGCCTGACCGCCGATCCAGTCGCCCATATCCACATAGCCATAAGCGCCGCCGGCACGCGCCGGGTTAACGGTCAGGCAAACGCCGGTGTTCTGCTCTTTGCACGAACGGCAGCGACCGCAGGCGACGTTGAACGGCACCGAAACCAGATCGCCAACTTTCAGATTCTCCACATCACGCCCGGCTTCCAGCACCTCGCCGGTGATTTCATGGCCCAGCACCAGACCGGCCTGGGCGGTGGTACGGCCACGGACCATGTGCTGGTCGGAGCCGCAGATATTGGTGGAGACCACCCGCAGAATCACCCCGTGCTCGATGCGTTTACCGCGCGGGTCCTGCATTTTCGGGAAGGGAATATTCTGTACTTCGACCTTGCCGCTGCCGAGATACACCACACCACGATTACCAGTCATACGAACTCTCCTTTCTTGTTGTGAAGACAAAGGCGCAGCCAACGGCCACGCGGATTTGCACTGGAGCTGTATTCTTTGTTGGTCGCCGGCGTAGCGCGCGCCGGTGGTTATTGCTGAACCCT
>JAIERD010000272.1 GCA_019747155.1 Pseudomonadaceae bacterium | reverse complement strand
CCATACCTCTGAATCCAACGACTCCTGGCACACCCCTGGCCACGGCGGTGGCGTGGCCTATCGCAAGAGCCCGGTGGGGCAGGCCTTTCACCAGTTTTTCGGTGAGAACACGCTGCGCTCGGACCTTTCTGTGTCGGTGCCGGAGCTCGGTTCCTTGCTGGATCACACCGGCCCCTTGGCCGAGGCCGAGGCACGGGCTGCGCGCAATTTTGGCGCCGATCACACCTTCTTTGTGATTAACGGCACCTCGACAGCGAATAAGATCGTTTGGCACTCGATGGTGGCCCGCGATGATTTGGTCTTGGTGGATCGCAACTGCCACAAGTCGATTTTGCATTCGATCATCATGACCGGCGCCATCCCGCTGTACCTGTGCCCGACGCGCAACGAACTGGGCATTATCGGCCCCATTCCGTTATCGGAATTTAGCCGTGAAGCGATCCAGGCCAAGATCGACGCCAGCCCGCTGGCCCGCGGCCGCGAGCCTAAGGTCAAGTTGGCGGTGATCACCAACTCGACTTACGACGGCCTCTGTTACAACGCCGAGCTGATCAAGCAGACCTTGGCCGGTAGCGTCGAGGTGCTGCACTTTGACGAGGCCTGGTATGCCCACGCGGCCTTTCACGAGTTCTATGCCGGTCGCTATGGCATGGGCACCAGTCGTGAGGAAAACGCTCCACTGGTGTTCACCACCCACTCGACCCACAAGATGCTGGCGGCCTTTAGTCAGGCGTCGATGATTCATGTGCAGGATGGCGGCGCCCGTCAGCTCGACCGCGACCGCTTTAATGATGCCTTTATGATGCACATCTCCACCTCGCCGCAGTACAGCATCATCGCCTCTTTGGATGTGGCTTCGGCAATGATGGAAGGCCCGGCGGGGCGCTCGTTGATCCAAGAGACCTTTGATGAGGCGCAAAGCTTTCGCCGCGCTCTGGCCAATCTCAGTCAGAACCTGGAGCCAAGCGACTGGTGGTTCAGCATTTGGCAGCCGCCGATGCCTGAAGGAGTGGAGCCACCAGCCACCGCCGATTGGTTGCTGACACCGGGCGCAGACTGGCATGGCTTTGGCGAGGTAGCCGACGACTATGTGTTGCTCGATCCGATCAAGGTCACCCTGGTTACGCCGGGCTTGACCGCCGGCGGCGCGCTGAGTGATTGCGGGATTCCGGCAGCCGTGGTCAGCAAGTTCCTCTGGGAACGCGGCTTGGTGGTGGAAAAAACCGGGCTGTATTCCTTCTTGGTGCTGTTCTCCATGGGCATTACCAAGGGCAAGTGGAGCACGCTGCTGACCGAGTTGCTCGAGTTCAAGCGTCGTTACGACAGCAATGCGTCATTGCTTGATGTTCTGCCTTCAATCGCAAATGCAGGGGCAGGGCGCTACAACGGTATGGGGCTGCGCGATTTGTGTGATCAGTTGCATGCCTGTTACAGCGAAAACGCCACCGCCAAAGCGCTTAAACGGATGTACACGGTGCTGCCGGAAATCGCCCTCAAACCCTCAGATGCCTATGACAAGCTAGTGCGGCGCGAGATCGAGGCGGTGCCGGTAGATCAACTCGAAGGACGCATCGCGGCGGTCATGTTGGTGCCTTATCCGCCAGGCATTCCGTTGATTATGCCGGGTGAGCGTTTCACTCAGGCGACGCGCTCAATTATTGATTACCTGGAGTTCGCCAAGACCTTTGACCGCAGCTTCCCAGGCTTTGATTCGGACGTGCATGGCTTACAACATCAAGACACGGCGCAGGGCCGCAGTTATAGCGTCGACTGCATAAAGGAGTAAATCAGCCAGGCTGTTCAGGCGCATTTGCATGCGGCTGAACAGCCTGATAGTAAACCGCAAATACAATTCGCAGCCCTTGCCTGACTTGTGCAGGATCAAGGAGTTAAGGCTAGTATTGAAAAAACGACTCGAAGTGTGAGTGCGTGTCCTACATCACAGTGGCCAGCATCGACATTTAGCTCATGCTTGTTATAGTTGGACGATTATTTCGATAACAAGATCTGTGCGCGTTTGCGTGTTTTTTGCTGAGGAAGCCTGCTGTGTCCGACTACAAAGCCTTCTCGGGTAAGTGCCCAGACAGCCGCTTTCTGCTGTGCAGCACTGCTGTTAGCAGAAGCCGCGCGCAATTACCGACCCATCAAGTTGCTGTAAATGTGCCCATAGACGCAGGCAGCGCCCAGCCGCAGCAGTATTTCGCGCGGGAGGCGCACTAGCCAATGGTTACTGGAGTGACTTCCCTAAGCGTCGTTCGTGATGAATTGTTCGCCACCATCGATGAAGCGGAACTGAGTCTTGAACAGTTTATTGCTGAACGTGATAACGGCAGCCTGTTGCAACAAGCAGTGGAAAACCTGCATCAGGTGCGTGGCACGCTCAAGTTAATTGAACTGGCTGGTGCTGAAATGCTCGCCCAAGAGGTGTTGCAACAGGCCACCGATATTCCCGCCGGTGCAGGCGAGGAGCGTGATGGTCAACTGTCGGCATTAAGCAACGCGCTGCATGTGCTGCGCCGTTATCTTGAAATAGTCGATGCGCACCGTCAGGAAGTGCCGGAGTTGCTGTTGCCGGCCATCAATGAATTACGCCAGGCCGGTGCCCAGCCGGTGCTGCCAGAAAGTTTCTTCTTCAGCGTGCGCCTCGATCATGCGCGCCCCGCGACCAATCCCCCGGCGGTAGCCTTTGATCCGCGCAGTGTTGAGGTAAAACGCCTGCGGCACATGTATCAGATTGGCCTGCTCGGCTTCTTGCGTGAGGAAAATTCCTCCGCCAGTTTGAAGTTAATGTTGCGTGCCATGGCGCGACTGGACAGTCTGCTGGCCAATGACGAGCGCGGTCGGCTGTGCTGGATCGCCGCTGCGGCGCTTGAGGCGCAAGTCGATGGCCAGTTATTGCCGCGTAAAACCCGCAAGATTTTGTTTTCCCGACTCGATCGTGAGCTTAAGCAGCTGTTGCTGTCGGCCAGCTATGAAGCGCCGCGCAATCTGCTTAAAGAGTTGCTGTACCTGGTGGTGCTGGCCGACAGTCGCGGTGTGCGCGCCACGCAAGTGCGTGAAATCTTTAGTTTGTTGCCGCTGCCCTTTACCGATCACTTGTTGGAGGAGTCCTATCAGCGTTTAGCCGGCCCTGGGCAGGCGGTCATGCGCTCGTTGTCCTCGGCGATTCGCGATGAGCTCAGCGGCCTGAAAGACCAGTTGGACCTGATCGAACGCGGCACGGTAAGTGCTGACGGCCTCAGTCATTTGCATACTGTGCTGGGCAAAATGGCCAAGACCCTTGGCATGGTCGGTTTGTCTTCGGCGGGTAATGCCTTGCAAGCACAGTTGCCGGTAGTCACCGGCTGGATCGATCAAGCGCCGATTGAGCCCGGGCAACTACTGAAACTGGCGGATGCGGTGCTCTATGTCGAAAGCATGGTCGCCAGCCTCGATCGCGACGCGCGTTACGACAGCCGTTCGAGCGAGGCCAAGCCCGGTGATGAGGCCACTTCGTTCGCCAATCACCAGCTAAACGAGGCACGCATTGTCGTTATCGATGAGGCGCTGGGTGGTCTGGCGCTGGCTAAGCGTTCGATTACCGCCTATCTCGAATCAAACGGTGAAAAGCTCAACCTGGCCAATGTGCCTTTTAGCCTGCAAGCGGTGCGTGGCGGGCTGTGGTTTCTTGATCAGCCACGGGCCGCACTGCTGGTGGGGGCTTGCGCCGATTACATTGAAAAACAGATGTTGGAAACCCAGCAGATGCCGTCCGAGCAAATGCTGGAAACCCTGGCCGATGCTTTGACCAGCTTGGAGTATTACCTGGAGGGCGGCGCGGTATTGCGCCCTGAAACCAGCCCAAGTGTGCTCGATTTGGCGGCAGAAAGCGTGCGCGCCTTGGGTCTGTCGGTGGCGGCCTGATGCCTGCGCGCTGGCAACCGGCGGTACTCGACAGTCGCGAGCCGGGCGGTTGGGTGCTGGCCCATTGTCAGCAGCATTTTCTGGCTGACAGCAATGGTGTGCTATTCCCCCGTGAGTGGCTGAAGCGCCAGGACTTACCGATCCTCGCCGAGCACGGCTTGGGCTATTTTGCCGGTGATCCAATCTATCTGCTTGAGTTGCAGCAACCGCTCGAGTTAGCCGGTTGTAGCTGGCAGGGCTTGCGCCAGTTGATGCTGCAAGGCGACGCCGGCACCTTCAAAATGCTGGGGTTTGCCAGTCAAATTGGCACCTGGGCCCGGCAACATCGTTTTTGCGGCAGTTGCGCCGGAGTCATGCAGCCGGTTGCCGGCGAGCGGGCGATGCACTGCCCAATCTGTGCAATCCAGCATTACCCACGGCTGTCGCCGAGCATGATTGTGCTGGTGACCCGTGGCGATGAAATTCTGCTGGCGCGTTCGCCGCGCTTTAATGCGGGGGTGTACAGCACCTTGGCCGGCTTTGTTGAGGCGGGCGAGTCGGTTGAAGACTGCGTCGCCCGTGAAGTATTCGAGGAAGTCGGTTTGCAGGTGCAAAACCTTGAGTACCTGGCGAGTCAGGGCTGGCCGTTTCCGCACTCGCTGATGCTGGGTTTTCATGCCGAGTACGCGGCTGGCGAGATCGTTATGCAGGCCGAGGAAATTGAGGATGCGCGCTGGTTTGCCCTCGACGATTTACCGTTGCTGCCACCGCCGAGCTCAATTTCCCGTTACCTGATCGATTTGTATCTGGCGCGCCGCTCAGGCCAGCCCGAACCAGTGCTGCCAGGCTAGGCGCGCGGTTAAACTCAGCACCACCAGAATAAACACCGGGCGGATAAACCTATTACCGCCTTTGATCGCCGTGTGTGCGCCAATAAAGGCGCCGGCCATCAGCGCCAAGCCCATACCAATACCGAGTAACCAGGCCACTTGGCCACTGACGATAAACACGCCCAGGGCCACGGCATTGCTGACAAAGTTCATGCTGCGCGCCACGCCACTGGCGCGTAGTAGATCGAGCGGATAGAGCAGCAGGCTGCTGACGGTCCAAAACGCCCCGGTGCCCGGCCCAGCAACGCCATCATAAAAACCCAAACTCAAACCCTGTGGCCACTGCCGGCCGGTGGCGATTACTTGTTGCTCTGAATGCTCGGTTGGCTGTGGCTGACTAAACAGCAGGTACAGGCCACAGGCGAAGACGATCACCGGCAACATCTGGTTCAGCCACTCGGCAGGCAGCCAGTGGGCGAGCATGGCGCCCAGTAGCGCGCCTATGGCCGTCGCCAATAAGGCATTGCGCCAACGCCTGGGTTCGAACAGCTTGCGGCGGTAGAAGGTGTAACCGGCGGTTGCCGAGCCGAAGGTGGCGCAGAGCTTGTTGGTGCCCAGCACTAAATGCGGCGGCAAGCCGGCCGTCAGCAAGGCGGGAATCGTTAGCAGACCGCCGCCTCCGGCGATGGCATCAATAAAGCCGGCCGTGAAGGCCACGCCGACTAGCAGCAATAGGGTCATTGGCTCTAGCGCCAACTCGGGGGCAAACAGCATAAAAGGTCGACCTGTGTGTGTTTGTGCGTTCACGCCCTTGGCCGGGTGCCGGGTAGTTGCGCATAATGCCGGCTTAATTACCCAGAAGGAATTGAACCTATGCAGTATGACGGCCTGGCCTTGGGTGTTGCGCTGTTGGCATTGCTGGCGCTGCTGATCGCGGCGCGGATCTTGTTCAATCCTAATTGGTTTATGGGCTGGCTGCGTGGCTGCTGTGGTTTGGCCTTTATTGGCGCGGCCGGTTTTATCGGTTTAATTGCCAATGATGTGCGCAGCTACCAACCGCTACCGCAGGACAAACCGGTGCTTACCGTAAGTTTTCAGGCGCAGGGCCCGCAGAGTTATCAGGTCAACCTGCAAGAAGGCGCCAATGAACGGCAGGTCAGCCTGGAAGGCGATCTGTGGCAGTTGGATGCGCGCTTGTTGCAATGGAAAGGCTTGGCTGGCTTGATCGGTTTGCAGCCAGGCTACCGACTGGAGAAGTTAACTGGGCGCTTTTTGGCCATCGAGCAACAAGACATGGCCCAACACACCGAAGCCAGTTTGGCGCAAAGCTTATACGGCATCGATCTGTGGCGCTGGTTGCACGTCGGTCAGCATGATCTGTTTCTACTCGATGCCCAGGCGCGGCGGGTGACCTATCTGCCAATGGCCGATCAGGCGGTGTATTCGGTGAGCCTGACGCCCACCGGGTTGTTGGCGCAGCCACTCAACCAGGTCGCAACTCAGGCGTTGAAAGACTGGCAATAAATCATTAGCAAATTCAGCAAATAAAAAAGGCGACCCGAGGGTCGCCTTTTTGCTCCGCTCGCTTACGAGAGGAAGCCGCCATCGACGTTCAGTGACACGCCGGTGGTGTAGCTGGAGGCTGAGCTTGCCAGATACAGCACCGCGCCAGCCATTTCGCTTGGGTCGGCGACGCGCTTGAGCGGAATGCGTTGCAGGGCGATGTTCAGGATGCTGTCGTTCTTGGTCAGGGCTGCGGCAAATTTAGTATCGGTCAGGCCCGGCAGCAGAGCGTTGCAGCGGATATTGAACTGCGCGCACTCCTTGGCGAAGACCTTGGTCATGCTGATCACGGCCGCTTTGCTGACTGAGTAGATGCCCTGGAATTCGCCCGGCGTGACGCCGTTGATCGAGGCCACATTTATGATGCTGCCGCCGCCGCTTTCACGCATCAGCTTGCCGCCTTCAATCGACATGAAGTAGTAGCCGCGGATATTCACGTCGACGGTCTTCTGGAAAGCCGACAGGTCGGTATCCAGCACATTGCAAAACTGTGGGTTGGTGGCGGCGTTATTGACCAGGATATCCAGGCGGCCAAACTTCTCACGGATCTGCGCAAACACGCTCTGGATCTGCTCCATCTCGCCAATGTGGCAAGCGATGGCGGTGGCTTGGCCACCCTCGGCGATGATGGCGTCGGCCACACCCTGGCAGCCGTCGATCTTGCGGCTCGAGACGATCACGTGGGCGCCTTGTTGGGCCAGTAGTTTGGCGATAGCTTCACCAATGCCACGGCTAGCGCCGGAAACGAAAGCGATCTTGCCATCAAGGTCGAACAAATTGGTTTTGGACATGCGCTGCTCCTGATTGAGTGGGCTTAACGGTGTGCGTCTTACAGGCGCGATTGCTTGATGACCTGCAGGCTCATTTGTTCGAGCAGTTTGTTCATATGCACGAACTGCGCGAAGCGTTTGTCCTGGGTCTGGCCATGATAGAAACGGTAGTAAATCTGCTGGACTATGCCGGCGAGGCGGAATAGCCCGTAGCAGTAGTAGAAATCGATGCAGTCGATTTTGATCCCGGCCCGTTGTGCGTAGTAATCGGCAAACTCTTGGCGGGTCAGCATGCCCGGCGCGTTGCTCGGCTGGCGGCGCATCAGTTGTACCGGGGCAGGATCCTTGGCCTCGATCCAGTAAGCCAGGCTGTTGCCCAGGTCCATCAGCGGGTCGCCCAGGGTGGTCAGTTCCCAGTCCAGCACGCCAATGATCTGCTGCGGGTTGTTGGGGTCGAGCAGTACGTTATCGAAGCGGTAATCGTTGTGCACGATGCTGGAGCGCGGATGATCGGCCGGCATCTTGGCGTTCAGCCACGCTTTGACCTCGGTCCAGAGAGGCGCGTCTGGAGTCAGGGCTTTTTCGTATCGGTCACTCCAACCGCTGATTTGCCGCTGCACGTAGCCTTGCGGTTTGCCCAAATCGCCGAGGCCGCAGGCGTTGTAATCAACCTGGTGCAACTCAACCAGCTTGTCGATAAAGCTTTCGCACAGTTGACGGGTTTGTTTGGCGTC
>JAIERD010000520.1 GCA_019747155.1 Pseudomonadaceae bacterium | reverse complement strand
AGATCAGGTCAACCCACAGCGCCGAGAAGCTGGAGATATTGTCCAGGGTGATTTCCACCAGGGTGCCGGCGTTGAGTTGCGGTTTGACCAGCGACTCCGGCAAGAAGCCCCAACCCAGACCGGCTTGCAGCATGCTTAAGGCTGCGGTGTGATTGTCGCTGCGCCAGTGGTGATGAGCCTGTAGAAAACGCGGCGGGGCGGCGTTCGGCTCGCGGCTGGCGACCACTATTTGTCGATGCTCGGCCAGCTCTTCGGTGCGCAAGATGCGGCCGCTGGTAATCGCCGGATGGCTGGGCGCGATGACCGCCAGCATGTTCTCCTTGCTCATCTCTTGGCAGCATTCGCGACTGTCAAATTGCTGGCTTTCAAACACCACTGCCAGTTGCACCCGACCGTCGTGCAGCAGGCGAATGGCGTCGGTTTCCGGGGCGGCAAGCACCTCCACTTCCAGCGACGGGTAGCGCAACGCCAATTGCCCGAGTGGCCCGGCCCAGTCTGAAGCCAAGAGTTCCGGGGCAATGGCCAGGCTCAGGCGGCTTTCCAAACCCTTGGACAAGGCCAGGGCTTGCGCCTCCCAGAGTTCGAACTGCTGCAACATAAAGCGTGCCTTGGCCTCCAGTGCCGAGGCGGCCGGGGTCGGCAGCGGTTCACGGCCCCGGCGATCAAACAGCTCAAGGTTAAGGTCGGCCTCCAGGTTGGCGATGGTCATGCTCACCGCCGACGGTACGCGGCCGATGCTGCGGGCGGCGGCGGAGAACGAGCCTTTGTCGAGCACGGCGAGAAAGACCTGAATGGCGTCCTTGGTTAGGCTCATCTATCAATATTCCTGAAATAAGCTAACTAATAGTTTCAGCTTATTAGACATACAGTGCTCGCAGATTGGCAAATGCTGAGGGCTATAAGATGCAAGGCAAACAACGCAAAATAGTCCAGGCGCTCAGCTATGAGCTGTTGGCCTTGGTGTTTATCGTGCCGCTGGCGGCCTGGGTGTTCGACAGCAGTTTGGCGCTGTCGGGGCTGGTGGCCGTGGTGGTGTCTTTGCTGGCGATGAGTTGGAGCCTGCTGTTCAACAGCCTGTTTGAGGCTTGGGAAGCGCGTCAGCGGCGGCCGCAGCGGACCTTTAAGCGCCGACTGCTGCATGCGCTGAGCTTTGAGCTGGGCTTGTTGCTGTTTACCGTGCCGGTGCTGGCCTTCGGCCTGGACATCAGCTGGTGGCAGGCGTTACTCAGCGATGTTGCTTTGCTGCTGTTCTTTCTGGTGTATGCGCTGTTCTTCCAGTGGGGCTTTGATCTGCTGTTTGGTCCGCCTGCGGCCACCCTCGGTACGCCCAGCTAAGCCGGGCAGACTGCTACGGCGTGCTGCAGACGCGGTTGCGGCCCAGTTGCTTGGCTTGCAGCAGGGCATGGTCGGCCCGTGAAAAGAGTGTATCGAACGAAGTTTCGGTTTTTTTGTAGCTGGCAACCCCGAGGCTGATGGTGATGTCGATGGCTGCTGGGCCAACCTGCAAGTCGTGCCCTTGCAGCAGGCAACGCAGGCGCTCGGCGATCTCCATGGCGGTATTCAGTGAAGTTTCCGGCAGCAACAGCGAAAACTCTTCACCGCCGGTGCGGGCCAATACGTCAGCTTCGCGGATTACCTCCAAACAGCGCTTGGCCATGGCGCAGAGCACGGCATCACCCATGGGATGGCCGTGCTGATCGTTGATCATTTTGAAATGGTCAATGTCGATGGCGATCACCGACAGCGGTAGTTTGGAGCGTTTACTGCGGCTGAACTCGCGATGGGCAACATCGTAGAAGTAGCGGCGGTTATACAGCCCGGTCAGGGAGTCGGTGCTGGCTTGACGCTGCAGTTCTTCCTTGAGCAAATGCAGCTCGGTGATGTCCGTCGACAGGCCGATTAGGCTGTCGCCGTGGGCTGCGGACTGCAGCGGGATTTTTACCGTCCAGTAGTGGCGCATGCGGCCACTGGCATCTTTGAATGACTCCTCACCTTGCTGCTTGGTTTGTGTTTCGAACACTTGCGTGTCGAGTTGCCGGAGATGGTCGACGTCTTCCTGGGGCATTAGGTCGATGTCACGTTTGCCAACAATTTGTTCTGGTGACAAGGAAAACATCTCGGCGGTTTTACGGTTGGCATACAGGTAGGTACAGCTGCTGTCCTTCATGTAAATGTGCGCTTCAACGTTATTCATTACGGTGTCGAGCAAGTGTTTTTGTTCGTGAATCTGTACTTCCAGGCGTTTGCGTTCGGTAATGTCGGAGGAGATGCCGCACATGCCGATGATTAGACCGTTGGCGTCACGCAGGGGTTTTTTAATGCACCAGTAGGTGCGGGTTTCGCCGGTTTCGCGGATGACATTGGTTTCTTCTTGCTCGATCACTTCGCCGTGCTGCATGACGCGCAAGTCATTGACGCGCAGCTCGTTGGAAATGCTCAGGTCGAAGAAGTGACTGTCGTCTTTACCCAGTACTTGCTCAAGGGGGAAGCCGAACAGCTCCAGCACTTTGCGATTGGCGAAGGTGTAACAGCCGTGAATATCCTTGGTGAAAATATAGGCGCCCATTTCGTCCAGCACGGCGTGCAGAGCATCGACTTTAAGTCGCAGTAGCTGGGTGTCTGGCGTTGATTTTGGCATGAGGTTTGGTCTTCGTGCAGGCGCCGATAAAATCCCGGTGTGTGGCTCTGACGGCCGTTTTTGTTCGGCTGCCTAGGGGAACTATAGTCGCTGTACGCGCTGTGACCTGCTGCCGTGATTACACTGAAAGCTACGCCGTTGTCTGCGCCAGCGGATTGCCCTCAAGCGTGTTCAGCCGCAGCCTTGCAATAGGCAGCGGCTGAACGGGGTTAAACCGCCATCGAGTGGATTGCCTGCGGTCTGCGCTGTTGCTGCTGAGCGCTTGGCGTGGTTTGCAGGAAGCCGAGCAAGGCTTGCTGAGACTGCAACCAGGCGCCTTTGTGCTCCATGTCGAGAAAATGTCCGGTGTTGCGCAGGGTGCTGAACTGGCAGTCCGACACATGCTCGGCAAACAGCTGCGCATCGGCCGGGCTGGTGTACTCGTCATGCTCGCCGTTGACGAACAGCACGGGGATCTCGATGCGGCTCAGATAGCGGTTGTCGCAGGGCTCGGGGGCGCTCAGCAAGTGCTCGATATGGGCGTGCATCTGCCGGTATTCGTGCACCGCGAGGTTGCTGATATGGCGCTGGTTGTGGCGCTTGAACAGTGACGGCAGGTATTTACCCAGGGTGTTGTTGACCAACTGCGCGATGTTTTCGCGCTCGACGTTATGCAGGTAGCGCCGGCCTTGCTCCAGGTAGTCGAGCATTGGTGCATTCAGGCGTGGGGTGAAGGAGCTGATAATCGCCTTCTCGATCCGTGCCGGCGCTTGCGCCAAGGCGAGCATGGCGCAAGCGCCACCCCAGGAAAACGACAGCAAGTAATCTGCGCCGAACAGTTCAATCAGATCGAGCAGAATCTCGGCTTCGTCTTCTTTGCGCAGCGGCTGCTGGTGGCTGTTGTGCGGCTTGGATTGACCGGCATAGGGTTGGTCGTAGAGCACCACATTGAACTGCGGTTGCAGGTATTTGATGGTCTGGGCGAAGGCGGCGGTAGTCGCCAGTGAGCCATTGACCAGGAGGATGGTTTTGCGCGCTGCCGGGCAGGCGTAAAACTCGGTGTAAACCTGATAGTGGCGGTGCGCCGTTACGACTGCGGTGGCTGGTTTCATGCGGCTGTTCCCCTGCGCAAGTGTGGCAAGGCAAACGACTGAGCCGTTTGCTTTGCAATGTATGGCAGCTAGGAAAGCGCCTGGAGATGACAGGCGAATGGCACTTATAAGAATTTAATAAATTCTTTATTATCAATAGCTTATGTGTAGGAACGAGGCCGCTCTCGACGCTTTTTAAGCGTCGAGATTAGGCGTTATTGCGGGCAGGATGCACAAGGTGCACGGCTTGCAGATGTCGGCTGAAGCGCTTGGATGAAAAATTAGACTTAATGGTCACTGATTGACCTTGTGGTTTTATTTAAGCAGCAAGGCAATTGCCGAGCAAGCGCTAATTGCCTAAGCGCTTGCTCGCTCCACAAGTTGGCGTTGGTTAGCGCTGGGCCAAACTGGTCCAGTGGGTTTGCCGCCAAAGCTGATGCTCGGCCGCGTCGAGGAAGCTCCAGGCGACGAAGCGGCTCTGCTTCTGGCCCTGGGCCATGGTGATGGTGCGCACGTCTTTGGCGCCGAGTTTGTTGAGCTGTTTGTAGATGTCTGGCAGGTTGCCGACTTTGGAAATCAGGCTGCTAAACCACAGCACTTGGGTGCCGATACCGGCACTTTCCTTGATCATACGTTTGACGAACGAGGCTTCGCCGCCGGTGCACCACAGCTCGCTGCTCTGGCCGCCAAAGTTCAGCTCGGGCAGCGCGCGCTTAGGGTCGAGTTTGCCGAGGTTTTTCCATTTGCGCCGGCTGCCGCTGGCGGCTTCTTCCGCGCTGGCGTGAAACGGCGGATTGCACAGGGTCAGCTCGAAGTGCTCGCCATCCGCGAGCAGGCCGGCAAAAATCTGCCCACGGTTGTGTTGCTGGCGCAGTTCGATGGCGGCCGCCAAGTGGTTGGCCTGCACTGTGGCATTGGCGGCGGCCAGGGCGGCGGCGTCGATGTCGCTGCCGACAAAGCGCCAGCCATAGTCACTGTGGCCCAGCAGCGGGTAGATACAGTTGGCGCCAACGCCAATGTCCAGTACGCGAATCGCCGCCCCACGGGGGATGGATGCGCCGTTATCGCTGGCCAGTAAATCGGCCAAGCCATGAAGGTAATCGGCCCGGCCAGGGATCGGCGGGCACAGATAACCCTCTGGAATATCCCAAAGGGCGATGCCATACAGGCCTTGCAGCAGCGCGCGGTTGAACACCCGCACGGCGGCCGGGTTGGCAAAGTCGATGCTTTGTTTGCCGTAAGGATTGGTAATCACAAAGGCGCCCAATTCCGGGCAGCTGTTAATCAGCGCCGGAAAGTCGTAGCGGCCTTGATGGCGATTGCGCGGATGAAACGGCGCCGGCTCGCTGGTTGCGGGGCTGGCGGCGTTGTTGCTGGGGGTATCGCTCATACTAAAAAGGCTCTTGAACATCTCGAATGTAGCTGGGGCTGAGTCCGGCGCGGCTATTGTTGGGCAGCTGGGGTCGCGGAGAGGCCGAGTTTGCTCAGCATGATACGGGCTATTTCCCGTTCGCCCATGACCACCAGGTCGGCGCTGCAACTGTTGAGGTAGTCGACCTCGCTGTCGAACTGGGCGCGCGCCATGATGATCAGCCCCGGATTGGCGGCGCGGGCATGGTTGATCACCTGGCCGGCCTCCAGCCCGTTGGCAATCGCCACTATTAACCAGCGTGCGCGACTGACATTGGCGTGTTCCAGCACCTGGCTGCTGGCAGCATTGCCATGCACCACGCTGAAGCCCGCCTCGCGCAAGTCTTCGGCCTGGCTGCGTTGGTCTTCGATGATCACCAGCGGGATGTTCTGTTCGCGCAGGCTCTGGCTGATGCGGCTGCCGACCCGGCCATGGCCGACCAGAATCACATGGCCACTTTCGCCCAGGGGCAGCACGCCGTCGTCAACGTCGCTGGCTGGCGCGTTCGCGACCGGCGGCAGGGCGCTCTTCTCCCGCTCAGCCAGCCAGGGTTGTAGTTGGTCGAGCAGCTTGAACAGCAGCGGATTAAGCAGAATGGCGATGATGGCGCCGGCCAGAATCAGATCGCGGCCCATCTCCGGCATCAAGTGCAGGCTGACGCCGAGGCTGGCGAGAATAAAAGAGAACTCGCCGATCTGCGCCAGGCTGACGGCGATGGTCAGTGCGGTGCTTAAGGGTTTGCGGAACGCCAGCACGATCAGCAGCGCCGCCAGCGCCTTGCCGAACACTATGATCAGTACGGTGGCGAGTACCAGCAGCGGTTCGTCGAGCAGGATCGAGGGGTTGAACAGCATCCCGACGGCGACGAAAAACAGCACTGCGAAGGCGTCGCGTAGCGGCCGTGAATCATCGGCGGCCTGATGGTTGTATTGCGAGCTATTGAGGATCATCCCGGCAAAGAAGGCGCCGAGGGCGAAGGACACCCCGAACAGCACTGCCGAACCGTAGGACACCCCCATGGCAATTGCCAGCACGGCCAGGGTAAACAGCTCGCGCGAGCCGCTGCCGGCGCTGCGCTCCAGCAACCAGGGAATCACCCGGCCACCGAGGGTGATCATCAGGGCGATAAAGGCGGCGACCTTGCCCAGGGTCAGCAGCAGCGGCCAGAGAATCGCCTGCTCACCGTTGCCAGCGCTTTGCTCACCGCTGAGCAGCCCGGACAGCGCCGGAATCAGCACCAGCGCAAGCGCCATCACCAGGTCTTCGACGATTAACCAGCCGACGGCGATCTTGCCGCGACGGCTGTCGATCAGCTGGCGTTCTTCCAGCGAGCGCAGCAGCACCACGGTACTGGCCACCGACAGTGCCAGGCCGAAGATCAGCCCGGCGCCCCAGTGCCAGCCGAGCCACCAGGTCAGGCCCATGCCCAGCACGGTGGCGGCGAGGATTTGCACCAGCGCGCCGGGGATGGCGATGTTCTTCACCGACATCAGGTCTTTTAGCGAGAAATGCAGGCCGACGCCGAACATCAGCAAAATAACGCCAATTTCCGACAGCTCGTTGGACAACGCCTGGTCGGCGACAAAGCCTGGGGTAAAGGGCCCGACCATCACCCCGGCCAGCAGATAGCCGACCAGTGGCGACAGTCGCAATCGATGGGCCAGTGCGCCGAACAGAAAGGCCAGCACAAAGCCCGTGGCAATGGCGGCGATAAGTGGTGTGTGATGCAGCATGGGATGTCCTCATGGCAGCGTTAGAGCAACAGTCTAGCCAGCGGCGGCTGTGGCGCACGTCATCAGTTATAACCGAGTACTGCCTTGATGTCGGGCAGGTGGCTGGCGATCCAGTCGCGGTTGATCGGTCCCCAGCTCTGGATGCGGTAGTTACCGGCGTTGTTGCGTTCGCCGTCGTGCTGCTCGAAGACGCAGTCGATATCCAGTTCCGCTAACGCTGCCAGGGTGTCCTGGGCGGTGCGCCGTGGCATGCCAGTGGCGGCGATCAATGCCGGTACGCTGCAGGCCGCGCCGCTGTCGATCAGCCAGGCCACATACAGGCGGCGGTAAAAGCTGCTGCGGGTTTTACTGGTTTGCATAGGCTTCTCCGTGAGTGCCCCGCAGGGCGGCTGGACTGTTAGCCTAGACTGGCGATGCCGATATAGGTGGCGGCGCCGGCCAGGTAGCCGAGCAGGGCCAGCAGGCTGATTTTTTTCAGGTACCAGATAAAATCGATCTTCTCCATGCCCATGGCCGCAACGCCGGCGGCCGAGCCGATAATCAGGCAGCTGCCACCGGTGCCGGCGCAGTAAGCCAGCAGCTCCCAAAAGGCACCGTCGGCGACAAAGTGGCTCAGCCAGGCGGACTCACTGCCGGCGGCGGCCAGGGCCTCAGGGCTGATCAGCGGGTACATTTTCATCGCACCGGCCACCAGCGGCACGTTGTCGACCACCGCAGACAGCAGACCAATGGCGATGTTGATGGCGTAGACGTTACCCAGGCTGTCTTTCAGCAGGCTGGCGATCTGCAGTAAATGGCCGGCGGTGGCCAGGCTGGACACCGCCAGCAGGATGCCAAGGAAGAACAGGATGCTGGTGGTGTCGATCCTGCGCAGCACGCCAGCCACCGACAACGGGTGCTTGTCTTGCGCGTTCTTGCCACGGTGG
>JAIERD010000239.1 GCA_019747155.1 Pseudomonadaceae bacterium | reverse complement strand
AAGGCCGTCAGCATCAATGCCATGTTCGAGGAGTCCAAGCAGTTTTGGGCCTACTTGATCGAAAAAGGCACCTTCGGCTCCGCGCAAAGTTTCATTAACCCAGTACCGCATCTCAGCTTCGTGCGTGGCCAGGAAGACATCGGTTTTCTCAAGTCGCGCTTTGCCCAGATGAGCAAGCACCATTGCTTCGCCGGCATGGAATACACCGAAGACCGCGACACCCTGGCGCAGTGGATGCCACTGATGATGCCAGGCCGCGCCGCCGATGAACCGGTCGCGGCAACTCGCGCTCTGGGCGGCAGCGACGTCAACTTCGGTTCGCTGACCAACCAGTTGCTGCACTTTTTGTCTGAGCAAGATCACACCGACGTTAAGTACAGCAATAAAGTCGTGGGCCTGGAGCGTAACGACACCGGTTGGCTGGTCAGCATTAAGGATCTGGTCGCTGGCAGCACCCGTAAAGTGCAGTCGCGCTTCGTCTTCCTCGGCGCTGGCGGCGCGGCCTTGCCGTTGCTGCAGATGTCCGGTATCCCGGAAGGCAAGGGCTTTGGCGGTTTCCCAGTGAGTGGCCAGTGGCTGCGTTGCGACAACCAAGAAGTGGTCAGCCAACATCAGGCCAAGGTTTACAGCCAGGCCGATGTCGGGGCGCCACCGATGTCGGTACCGCACCTGGATACCCGTATGGTTGAGGGTAAAAAGTCCCTGCTGTTCGGGCCTTATGCCGGCTTTACCACCAAGTTCTTGAAGCACGGCTCGTTCCTGGATTTGCCGCTGTCGATCCGGCCGAGCAATATCTTGCCGATGCTGGCGGTGGCCCGCGACAACTTCGACCTGACCAAGTACCTGATGGGCGAAGTCATGCAGTCGCAAGACCAGCGCCTGGACGCTCTGCGCAAGTTCTACCCGAACGCCAAAGCCGAAGACTGGCGCCTGGAGACGGCTGGCCAGCGCGTGCAGATCATCAAGAAAGATGAGAAGAACGGCGGCATCCTGCAGTTTGGCACCGAGTTGGTCGCATCCAAAGATGGCAGCCTGGCGGCCTTGCTCGGTGCTTCCCCAGGTGCTTCGGTGACTGTCTCGATCATGCTCGATCTGCTGGCGCGTTGCTTCCCCGAGCAGCTGCGCAGTGAGCAGTGGCAGTCGCGTTTGCAGGCTATCTTCAAGGCTACCGCGAAGACCCTGGAAACCGATGCCGAGCTGTACCGCAGCGTGCAGGCGCAATCTGATCAGGTGTTGGGTCTGGGCCCGACTGCAGCAGCCTGAGCTTGACGCGTTGACTAAACCGCCCTTCGGGGCGGTTTTTGTTTTTGTGCTATGTCCCGGTTATGTAGTGGGTGCAAAACCGTAGGGTGGGCTTCAGCCCACCAAAGTCCTTATCCGGCGCTGGTGGGCTAAAGCCCACCCTACAAAGATCTACCGCCGCCGCGCGGGAACCAGACGCGCCCGCGCCGGTCAAAAACTGCCGCTGCTGTAAGCGGCGCGGCGGCGTGGTTATACTGCCGCTTATTTGCCGCCCCCCCCCTTGGAGAGATGAACATGCTGCATCGCCTGTTGTTCGGTTTGTTGGCTGTTAGCAGCCTGACCCTGGTTGGTTGCGTGCACAGTCCGCAACAACTTAGCCCGATCCCCGTGCTGAACACCCCGTTAACGGCGGTTGGTCATGGTCAGCCAGTGCAGGTGCGTTTGGTCGATGGGCGTAAGTCGCCGGTATTGGGCACCCGTGGTGGCATGTACCCGGAAACCAGCACCATCAGCGTGGCCGGTCAGCAACTGATGCCCAAGCTGCAGGCGCAGGCCGAAGCAGCAGTGCGTTTGCTCGGCTTTACCCCGAGCAGCAATGCCTACAACGCGCCACAACTGACCCTGACCCTGACTGATTTGAAGTACCAGTCGCCCAAGGAAGGTTTGTATGTGACTGAAGCCACTATCAACGCCAACTTCCGGGTTGACGCGCAAAACGCCACGCGCCGCTACAGCGGCCAATATGGCGCCTCGCTGAATCAACACTTCGGCATGGCACCCAACGAGCAAACCAACACCAAACTGGTCAGCGAAGTGCTCAGCGATGCCCTCAGCCGCGCCTTTAAAGACCCGAGCATTGGGCAGTTGCTGGCGCAGTAACGACCGACGGCTAAACAGCTGGCCTAGGCTGATTAGCTGCTGCACCGCCAAGACAAAAACGCCTCGACTGGTTCGGGGCGTTTTTGTTTGTGTTTTTTGTGAGGGGCGTAGTCTTTTGTAAGGGGGTGTTGGCCTTGATGTTTGTGCTGTCGGCACCGATCAATCGCGGATAAATCCGCTCCTACAAGGGGCGGCTAGCCGATGAAGTTGCTGCAGGTGCCGGGCTTGTGTAGGAGCGGATTTATCCGCGATGCATTTTGCGCGTAGGGTGTACTCGCCGAAGGCAGTACGCCATTGAGTGAGCGTTAAGCGCTGGCGGACTGTTCGCTGCGCTCCTGAGTCCGCCCTACGTCCGCGGTGGGTTTTCATTCAGCAACTGGCTCTCCAGCCAAGCGCAAAAGTTGCGGGTCAGCGGGTTGTTTTCGCTGTCGTGATGCACCAACCAGGCCCAGCTCGGGCCGTCGATGCGTTGCTCGGTCAACGGCTGCAAGAGGCCGCTGGCCTGCGCCGCCTGGCTGAGCAACTGGCTGACCAGGGCGATACCCAGCCCACCGCAGGCCGCATCCTGCAGCAGGCCTGGGTCGGAGAAGTTCAGGCCGTTGCTCTGTTGGCCGACATCGACGCCGGCCGCCACCGTCCAATGACTCCAGTCCATTTGCCGTTCGCCATGCAGGGTGCAGCGTTGCGCGGGCGGCAGTGCCAGTACGCTGGGGTGGCAGGCTGGAAACAGCTGGTCGCGATACAGCGGTTTAAAGCTGCAGTCGGCTTGGGCGCCGAGGTCGTCGCGCACCGCCAGGTCGATGGTTTGGCTGGCCATGTCGGGGGCTTCGTCACTGGTAAACAACCACAGATCCACCTCTGGATGCAGCTGGCGAAAATCACCCAGACGCGGCAGCAACCAATGGCTGGCGAAGGCCGGAGTGGTGTTGAGGATCAGTTGATTGGGCTTGTGGTACTGATCCAGCCGGCGAATGCCCATGGCCAATTGCTGCAGCAAAACTTGGGTGGTGCTGAGCAGGTCGTGGCCGGCATCGGTGAGGCTGACGCTGCGACCGTTGCGCTCAAACAGCGGCTGCTCCAGGTAGGCCTCAAGGCTGCGAATCTGCTGGCTGATGGCCGACTGAGTGAGGTGCAACTCATCGGCGGCCTTGTGGAAACTGCCCAGGCGGGCGGCCGCTTCGAAGCCGCGCAGGGTGTTCAGCGGTGGCCAGTGTTTGAGCATGTCTGATAAGCCTCGCTAATCATTTATCGGCTAAATCTATCGTTTGTTACGCCATTTTTACAGGCTTAGCATGGATGTCGTAGCCGCTCTGGCGGTTTTCAGTGAACACAATGACTTAACTGAAAGGCATTTGTCATGCAGCAACAGCAACCTTCGCAGCAGTTTCTGGCAACTCCCGATGCGCCGCTGGCAACCGCCGCCGGTGAGGCTTTTATGGTGGTGGCTGCATGAGCCTGCTGAGCATTGCCACCACCCAAATGCCCTGCACTTGGGATCTCAAGGGCAACCTTGACCAAGCCGAACAACTGGTGCGTGACGCCGCCGCCAAAGGCGCGCAAGTGATCTTGCTGCAGGAGCTGTTCGCCACCCCGTACTTCTGCATTGAGCAGGACCACAAGCACCTGGCCCTGGCCGAGGAATACCGGCAAAGCAGCGTGCTCAAGCGCTTCGCCGCCCTGGCCAAGGAACTCGGCGTGGTCTTGCCGCTGTCCTGGTACGAGAAGGCCGGTAACGCCTACTTCAACTCCCTGAGCATGGCCGATGCCGATGGCCGGCTGCTTGGGGTGTATCGCAAGACCCATATCCCTAACGCCATCGGTTACCAGGAGAAAGAGTATTTCAGCCCTGGCGACACTGGTTTCCGGGTCTGGGACACCGCTTTTGGCCGCTTGGGCGTGGGTATCTGCTGGGACCAGTGGTTCCCCGAGACTGCCCGTTGCCTGGCTTTGTTGGGCGCCGAGGTGTTGTTGTTTCCCACCGCGATTGGCTCCGAACCAGGCAGCGCGGCGCTGGATTCGCGCGATCACTGGCAGATGACCATGCGCGGCCACGCCGCTGCCAACATCTTGCCAGTGGTAGCCGCTAACCGCGTCGGCCGCGAAGTGGCAAGCACCGATGCCGATCTTGCGATGGAGTTTTACGGCTCCTCGTTTATCTGCAACCACAAGGGCAAGTTGCTCGCCGAAGCCGATCGCGACTCTACCGGCGTGCTGGTGCAAAGCCTGGACCTGGCCGCCATGCGTGAAGAGCGCCTTAGCTGGGGCATCTACCGCGACCGTCGGCCGGAGATGTACGGCCCGCTGCTAACGCTGGACGGCAAAACCATTAACGCCCGCTGGAACTCCCAAGGAATCTAACCATGCACGCTACGCATAAATTGTTGCTCTGTTCGTTAAGCCTCGCCATCGGCGCGGCTATGTTGCCAGTCCAGGCTGCTGAGGCAGAGAAAACCCTGCACCTATTCAACTGGGCTGACTATTTTGCCGAGGACACCATTGCCAAGTTCACCGCCGAGACCGGCATCAAGGTGACCTACGACGTGATGGACAGCAGCGAGACCCTGGAGGCCAAATTGCTGTCGGGTCACAGTGGTTACGACCTGATCTTCCCTGGCGACACCGTCAGTGAGCGCTTGATGCGTGCCGGTGCCTTGAAAGAACTGGATAAAACCCAGCTGACCCATCTGGCCGATATCGAGCCGGGCTTGCAGAAGTTGCACGCCAACTACGTGCACGCCAACAAAGCCACAGTGCCTTACACCTGGGGCACCATCGGCCTGACCTACAACGTCGATATGATCAACAAGCGCATGGCCGATGCGCCGGTGAATAGCCTCGATATGCTGTTCAAACCCGAGCTGGCCGCCAAGTTCAAGGACTGCGGTATTTCGATCATCGACTCGCCAGACGAAGTGTTGGCCGTGGTGCTCAACTACCTCGGTCGCCCGGCACGCAGTGGCGAGCCAGACGACCTGAAAGCGGCCGAAGAGGTGCTGATGAAAATGCGCCCCTATGTGACCAAGTTTCAGTCGCAGCCGACCACCCAGTTGGTCAATGGCGATCTCTGTTTGTCGCTCGGTTACAGCGGTGACATGACCCAGTCGCAACGCGCCGCCGCATCTGCAGGGAAGAAAATCAACTTCGCCTACCGCATTCCGAAAGAAGGCAGCACCGTGTGGATGGACACCATGGCCATTCCAGTGGACGCCAAAAACCCGGAAAACGCCTACGCCTTTATCAACTTTGTGATGCGCCCAGAGAACATGGCCGCCATCAGTAATTTTACCGGCTACCCGACCTCCAACGCCAAGGCTCGCGCCAACGTTGACCCGCTGATGACCGGCAACCCAGATATCTACGTGGCTGAAGAGACCTATGGGCGGCTGATTCAGGGCCAAGATATCCCGCAAAAAACCATGCGTGCGCGCATGCGTACCTGGACCAAGTTCAAGACCGCCAAGGTTAACTAAACGCCAGCGCTAGGCCGGGCAAAACTCCGGCCTAGCGGCGCAAACCACAGCTAACGGCTCCCGCCTAACGCCTCGCCTCGCTCGTTTACCCGCGCCGAGGTCGCGCTTGGCTGTGCGCGCAGTTTGCTGGCGCGGCTGAGCAGTGCGGTTGGCGGGGTAACACAGGGAGCAGTTCGCCAGTGACGGCGCGGTGGCGTGCTGAGTTTTCGGCGCGCTAAGGCAATGCAATCATTAGAGTGAGATCAACGCATGTCGACACGTCGTGGCTTTATTAAACAGATGTCCGCTGTTGCGGGCCTTGGGGTCGTGGCCTCAATGGGCTTAGGTTTGAATGCTCAGCAAGTGCGCGCCGCCGTGGCTGGCAGCTGGTACATGCCGGATGAGAACGAACTGCAGGAGCGGATTTTCCTGGCCTTTGGTGCTACCTCTGGGGTGTGGGCCGACTGGGCGACGCCGGTGAACAACACCGTAGCGCTGTTGGCCAAGACCATCGCCAAGTACCAGCCGGTGACAGTGCTGTGTCGCCCGGCGCAATTGGCGTTGGCCAAGAGCAAGTGCGGCACCACCAACATCAAGTTCATCAGCGTGGCGCTGGACGACATCTGGATGCGCGACTTTGGCGGCTGCTTTGTGGTTGACGATCAAGGCGGTCGTGGCCTGGTGGACTTCAACTTCAACGGTTGGGGCAACAAGCAAACCCACGCTAACGACACCCAAGTGGCCGATGAGCTGAGCTATCAAACCAATGCCACCTACATCAGCAGCCAACTGACGGGTGAGGGCGGCGGCATTGAAATCGACGGCTTCGGCACGGCGATTATGACCGAGAGCTGCTGGGTCAACAGCAACCGCAATCCGGGCATGAGCCGCGCGCAAATCGAGGCCGAGCTGAAGGCTAATTTGGGCCTGCGCAAGATCATCTGGTTGCCGGGCATCAAGGGCAAAGACATCACCGACGCCCACGTCGACTTCTACGCACGTTTCGCCTCCAAGGGTGTGGTGATCGCCAACCTCGACAACGACCCTAAGTCTTACGACTACGCCGTTACGCGAACCCATTTGGAGATTCTCAAGAACGCCACCGATGCCGATGGCAACAAACTGCAGGTATTTACCCTGCCGCCACCGCTGACTAAGCGCAGCAACGTCTACACCCAAAACAACCCGGATTTTGCCCCCGGTTACATCAACTACCTGCCGATCAATGGCGCGGTGATAGTGCCGCAGTTTGGCGATGCCGCCGCCGACAAATTCGCCAAGGACTTGCTCACCAAGCTGTATCCGGGCCGCGTGGTGGTGCAGGTGAATATCGACCCGATTGCCGCCGGTGGTGGCGGTATTCACTGCGTGACCAAGAACCTGCCAGCGGTTTAGCTGCGTCTGCTCCTGAGAGGCTCTGAGCCTCTCTTTTTAGCTGCGTCGTGCTGTTGTGTTGATTCAGTTGTACGCCGGTCAGGGCTTACAACTGGGTCTGAGTATGTGCTGTTGGTGCGCTGCTATAGCCCGTCAGTGCCGGTCAATACAGCCGCTACGCAGTTGTTTTTATTGCCTGTTTTTATTGCCTGTTTTTACGCCTGTATGCAGCGCTTTCGACGGCCGTGTAGGCGTTGAAATAAATGCCGCAACGGCGTGATAAGTCCGTAATCCACCCTCAATAATAAGGAACACACCCCATGCAAATTAAGACGTGCAGCGCCTTGGCGCTGGCCATTTCGTTGGCCAGCCTGCAGATGGCGTACGCCGCCGATGAGGTGGCTGTCGAGCAATTGGCCCAAGGCCTGGCAGGCTCCACGCAAGGTCAGTCGCAAGGCTTTATCGAAGACAGCACTTTGAGTTTGCTCAATCGCAACGTGGCGATTAATCGCAACTTCAAAAACAATAACAATGCCGCCGATAGCGTGGATGGGGTTAACACCAATCAGGGCTCCATCAATGAGTGGGGCCAAGCGGCCATGCTGACCTACACCTCGGGCTTTACCCAAGGCACCGTCGGTTTTGGCGTGGATGCCTTTGCCAATGGCGC
>JAIERD010000551.1 GCA_019747155.1 Pseudomonadaceae bacterium | reverse complement strand
AGAGCCTGGATTCTACCGGTGGCTGACTCTCTGCCTATCGTTTCAAACGTTGCACTTATTCTATGAATTCAGGTAGTAAGGAAAGTTCCATGGTTCAACGCCGAACAGCACGCCGATTGGGCAGCTCTCGACCAGTGCTTCACCGGACTGGGTCGGCAACTTTTCCGATGCCAGAAAGCGCTCCGCATGTTGCGCGTAATAGTCGAGTATCGCCGCGCTGAGCGCGACTTCACCACGACTCTGCGCAATCAACTTGCCCATTTCCAAGGTAATCAGTTTCGCTAATTCATCGCTACGTTCGCGTATCAGGCTTGCCGCACGCGCCAGCACTGCCGCACGTTCGGGAAAACTTTTATTCCTCCAGGTGTTTTGGAAACAGTCGGATGCGCGCGCCAACTTTTCTTCCAGTTGTGGCGGGCTGCATTCCTGAAAGGTTTGCAGGATTTTTCCGTCGAAGGGATTGGTGCTTTGATACGTCATATTTCCTCTCGGTTGCGCTGTCCTTGAGTGAGTATTTTCATCTTGCTGCGCCGCAGGATATTCGGCTGACCCACCATCGCCAATCTGCCGGCGGCAGTCGGTGCGCCAGCCCACTTAGGCGCTATTCCGAGGGCTGCGCCGCAGACAAATCCTCATAGGCTTTCGGCGTAGATGGTATAGGTGTCGCCCTCAACCTGAACCTTACCCAGCCAAACCCAGCCAGGGAGTTTTATATAATGGAAAGATTTTCCGAGCACGAACGAAAAGAACTCCAGACGGCAAAGAGCCTCCTGGAAAACCCAGGAATTGCAGCCAGGGTCACCAACTTTATCGGCGTGCCAATCGAGAAAGGCTTGGCCTTATTGCCGGACAATTGGAATAAAACCATCGGTGAAGTTACCCAGACGGCGCTACTCAAAGCCTCGGATGCGGCCGCCTTTACCATGAAGGATATTCCTGGCGAGGCGTCTTCCAATATCTGGCACAAACTCGGCGTGGCGGTGAGTGGCGGGGTGGGTGGATTTTTCGGTATTAGCGCACTGGCCGTAGAGTTGCCTATTTCCACGTCCATCATGCTGCGTTCAATCGCGGACATTGCCAGAAGTGAAGGCGAGTCGATCACCGCCATAGAAACCAAGCTGGCCTGCTTGGAAGTGTTCGCTTTTGGCGGCAGTAGCAAGTCTGATGATGACACCGAGAGTGGCTACTACGCGGTGCGCGCGGTGCTGGCTAAATCGGTAGCCGACGCCTCGGAATTTATGCTGGGCAAGACCTTAACCGATGAAGGCGCGCCCATCTTGATCAAACTCATCGCAAAAATTGCCGAACGCTTTGGCGTGCAGGTAACCGAGAAGGCCGCCGCGCAAGCCATACCCGCCATCGGCGCGGCGGGCGGGGCGATAGTTAACACGATATTTATGGACCACTTTCAAGACATGGCCAGAGGGCACTTTATAGTCCGCAAGCTGGAGCGGAAATATGGCAAAGAGTTGGTTGAGCGCCTGTATGCAGAGCTGCCAAAGCTCGGCTAAGGCGTTGCTTAAACAGTGGGTGTTTTGGGCCGGCGTAGCGCAGTTTTTCGTAGGAGCGGCCTTGGCCGCGATTGGGCCGCAATCGCTGCACAATCCAAAGCGTTGATTGCCGCCCACAGCGCTTCGCGGCCAAGGCCGCTCCTACAGTTGGCATTTCAACGACTCGCGCAGACATCGCCTTGAATAACCCTTGGTGCCGAAAGCCTTCGACCTCAACTAGGCTCTGCGGGTGCGCCATCGCAAGGGCGCGAACAGCCGCAGGGCATCCGCCTGCGGCACAACCTTGAATCAAGGAGCCGTCATGCAGAAACTTGTCACCCTCTCCATGGCCGCTACGGCCTTACTGTTGGCTGGGTGCGGCACTAGCCCGAGCAGCCCGCCAAATCCGCCACTGAGCAACGCGCCGATGGCCAGTTGCAAGGTCACCAACCCAACAGAAATTGCCGGGTTATTCGAGCGTTGGAACAAGTCGCTGATCAGCGGTGACCCGCATCAGGTGTTGAGCAATTACGCCGCAGACTCGGTGCTACTGCCGACCCTGTCCAACGTTCCCCGCCTGACTCCGGCGGCCAAAGAGGATTACTTCGAGCACTTTTTGGCCAATCGGCCGTCCGGCAAGATCGACTCGCGGACCATCCAGCTGGGCTGCAACAGCGCGGTGGATATTGGCCTGTACACCTTCACCTTCGCCAAGACCGGCGCGGTGGTGCATGCCCGTTACACCTACACCTATAAGTGGGATGGCCAGCAGTGGCTGATCAGCAGCCACCATTCCTCGGGCATGCCGGAGAAGTGATGGGGAAAAGAGCTGTGCCCTGCAGGATTGTCAGCGTACCCACGCTTGCTTCGCGGATAAATCCGCTCCCACACAAGCCCGACACCTGCAGCAATTTCATTGGTTGGCCAGTCCTGTAGGAGCGGATTTATCCGCGATTGGCCGGTGCAGACAGCACAAGCATCAAGGCTAACCCCTCTCTTAAAAGGTCAGCCCCGTAGGGTGGGCTTTAGCCCACCGCAACCAGCGCAAGAGTCATGGTGGGCTGAAGCCCACCCTACCGATTGCTGAGCAGCTGACCGCCGTCAATCGCTCGTCAATTGCTCGCACAGCAGCTGGGCGAAGGCGGCCGCCGGTAGCGCTGGGCTGACCAGGTAGCCTTGAATCTCGTCGCAACGATGGGCCTTGAGAAACTCCAGCTGGACCTGGCTCTCGACCCCTTCGGCCACCACTTTCAGCTCCAGGCCGTGGGCCATGGCGATGATGGCGCGGGTAATGGCGGCGTCTTCGGCGTTGCTGCCCAGGTCGCGGATAAAGGTCTGGTCGATCTTCACGTAATGCACTGGGAAGCGCTTGAGGTAGCTAAGCGAGGAGTAGCCGGTGCCAAAATCGTCAATCGCCAGCTTGATGCCCAAGCTGCGCAGTTGCTGACAGGTGCCGATCACGCTCTCGACGTTGTCCAGCAGTAGGCTTTCGGTCAGCTCCAGCTCCAGCAGGTGCGGTGGCAGGCCGCTTTCTTCCAGCACTTGGCGGACCAAACTGGTGAGGTTGCCTTGGCGCAATTGCTGCGCCGACAGATTCACCGACACGCGGATCTCCGCCAACCCCTGCAGTTGCCAGGCGCGGGCCTGCCGGCAGGCCTCGCGCAACACCAGCTCGCCAATCGCGCCGATCAAGCCGGTCTCTTCGGCCAGGCCGATAAAGTCACCAGGCGGCACCAAGCCCAACTCGGGATGCCGCCAACGCACCAGAGCTTCGGCGGAACTCAGGCTGTCGTCAGCCAGGCTCAGCTTGGGCTGATAAAACACCTCCAGCTGGCCCTCGGTGATGGCCTTACGCAGTTGGTTTTCCAGCTGCAGGCGCTCCAGGGTGCAGGCCTGCAGGTTGTCGGTGAAGAACTGGAAGGTATTACCGCCCAGGTGTTTGGCGTGCTGCACGGCCATGTTCGCCTGGCTGAGCAGGGTCGAGATTTCCCGCGCGTTGTCGGGCAGCAGGCTGATGCCGATCGAGGCGCTGACCACCAGCTCCTGGCCGCCGACGGTCACCGGCTGACGCAACTTGCCCAGCAGCCGGCTGGCCAAACGCGCCAGGCTCGACAAGCTGCCGAAGCCGTCGAGCAGCACCACGAACTCATCGCCGGACAAGCGCGCCAGGGTATGCGCCTCGGGCACGCTTTGACTGATGCGCCGGCTCATCTGCCGCAGCAGTTGGTCGGCCAACTCATGGCCGAGGCTGTCATTCAGCAGTTTGAAGCGGTCCAGATCGATGTGCAGCAGCGCCAGGCTCTGCCCAGATTGCCGCGAGCGCTGGCCGGCTTCGTGCAGCCGCTCCTTGAACAGCGTGCGGTTGGCCAGTCCGGTCAGCTCGTCGTAGTTGGACAGGTAACGCAGGCGCTCTTCGGCGTCGCGGCGGGCGGTTAAATCGACGAAAAAACCCACCGTGTGGCTGATGCGGCCCTGGGCATCGCGGATCATGCTCAGTTGCAGCCATTGCGGGTACAGCTCGCCATTTTTGCGGGTTTCCAGCAGCTCGCCCTGCCAGTGACCTTCGCGCTCCAGTTCCAGCGCGATCAAGCCGTATTGCCGACGGGCATCGCTGCCGTGAATAAAATGACCAATGTTGTGCCCGAGCAACTCCTCGCGGCCATAACCGGTGACGGCAGTCAGCGCTTGGTTAACCGCCATTACCCGGTTGTCCGGATCGAGAATGACAATCCCTTGGCTGGCGGCCTCGAACACGGTGGCGGCTAGCCGTTGCTCTTCTTCGCGGCCTTTGCGCTCGGTGATGTCGCGGCGGGTGCCGAGCATGCGCAGCACGCGGCCCTGCTCATCACGCTCTACGGCGCGGCCACGGTCTTCAACCCAGATCCAGCGGCCATCGACATGCCGCACCCGGTATTCCACCGCGTAGCCATCGGTCTGGCCTTTCAGATGTTCGATCAGCACCTGGCGCAACAACGGCAGGTCATCGGGGTGCACCCGTGGTTTGAGGTCGGTCAGCATGCTGGTCACGGCCTCCGGCTGCAGACCAAACAGCTCAAACAATTGTGAATGGTGCAGGGCATCGCTGCTCACGTCCCAGTCCCACAGCCCCAGCTCACTGGCCTCCAGCGCCAGCGCCAAACGCGCCTCGCTCTTGCCCAGGGCGTGGGTGGTGTCGTCCAGTTCCAGAGTGCGCTGGGCCACGCGCATTTCCAGATCGCCATGGGCTCCGCGCAGGTCGCGCTCGGCGCGGCGGCGCTGCTCGACTTCGCGGGCCAACTGCAAGTTGAGGCCATCGGCCTGCTGCTTGGCGTATTCGAGGTTGCTGATCAGCGCCTGATTCTGTTCGCGCTGGTTGAGACTGCGCTTGATCAAGCGGTTGATCTGCCAGGTCACCACCAGCAAAGTCGCCGACAAAATCAGCCCGAGGACGCCCCAGCTCTGTTGCCGGGGGTCATTACTGAGCAGCATCACTGCCAGAAATGGCAGCACGCAGGGCAAGGTGAAGGTCAAGAACGCCGTCAGGCTAATCGCATAAGCGACGCTGGCGGAGAGAATTGCCGCCGCGATCAGGCCGTACACCAGCGCCTGCTGGAGCATCGAATGGGGTGGTACTAGGGCAATTTCGACAAAGGCCAGGGTCAGCCCAGACAACCCGGCGCCGAGCAGAAACATCCGCCGCCAATGGGGGTGCGCTTGTTTGGACGGCAACGCCGCGTTAAAGGCGCCGACCTGCAGCAGCCGCAACACCGCCAGCAGCACCAGCCAGACCAGCCAGCCCGACAAGCGCAGGGTGTTTTCCGGGCTCCAAAGCAAATAGGCGCAGGCCAGACCGCTGAGCAACATAAACAAGGTCGGTACTTGCGAGCCCTGATAGAGCAAACGGGTGCGCTCCACGGCACGCTCGGTCGCCAGCGACAGGCCGGTTTCAGGCCCATCACTGAGCGCAGCGCTAACGGGAAGGGGTTTATTGGCTGTGGTCATCGGCGCTGTTCTAGTCATTGTTTGCCTGCAATTGCCCGAGCATATCGCGGGCCAGAGCCTGCACTAAAGATTTTTCTAGCGGTGACAGGCCAATCGACTCCTGACCTTTAGCTTGGCTATGCGCTCGTTAAATTATGCGGAGTACGGCGGACTGCGTCTTGAGCAGAAATCGTAGGGTGGACTCAGGAGCGCAGCGAACAGTCCGCCTGCCAGTGGTGAGCCGATTTAATGGCGTACTGCCTGCGGCGAGTACACCCTACGAACTTGCAACACTTAACCAGCACATCGCCATTCAATTGACCCGCCACGCGCCACGCGGCTCGCAATGAGGGGCCAACAACGCCTAAAATGCCGCCATGCATGATGACCTCTCCCCCCTATTAAATTCGCTCAACGACGCGCAACGCCAGGCTGTCGCAGCCCCGCTTGGCCGTCAGTTGGTTCTCGCCGGTGCTGGTTCGGGTAAAACCCGCGTGCTGGTACACCGCATCGCCTGGCTGGTGGCGGTGGAACACGCCTCGCTGCACTCGGTGCTGTCGGTGACCTTCACCAACAAGGCCGCCGCCGAGATGCGCCAGCGCATCGAGCAGCTGATGCACGTCAGCCCGCAGGGCATGTGGGTCGGCACCTTTCACGGGCTGGCGCACCGACTGCTGCGCGCGCACTGGCAAGAAGCCGGGCTGGCGGAGAACTTTCAGATTCTCGACAGCGACGACCAGCTGCGCTTGGTCAAACGGGTCATCCGCGAACTCGGGCTGGACGACAACCAGTGGCCGGCCAAACAGTCGCAATGGTTTATCAACGGGCAGAAAGACGAAGGCTTGCGGCCCAAGCATATTCAGCCGGCCGGCGATCTGTTTTTGGCCACCCAGCTGAGCATCTACACGGCCTACGAGGCCGCCTGTGCCCGCGCCGGTTTGATCGATTTTGCCGAGCTGTTGCTGCGCGCCCTCGACCTGTGGCGCGACAACCCCGGCTTGCTCGCGCACTATCAGCGGCGCTTCCGGCATGTGTTAGTCGACGAATTCCAGGACACCAACGCCGTGCAATACGCCTGGTTGCGCTTCTTGGCCCAGGGCGGCGCCAGTTTGATGGTGGTCGGCGACGACGATCAGTCGATCTACGGCTGGCGCGGCGCCAAAATTGAGAACATGCACCAGTACAGCCGCGACTTTGCCGATGCCGTGACCATTCGTTTGGAGCAAAACTACCGCTCCACCGCCGGCATTCTCAAGGCCGCCAACGCCTTGATCGCCCACAACCAAGGGCGCTTGGGCAAAGAGTTGCGCACCGACGCCGGCGACGGCGAGCCGATCAGCCTGTATTCGGCCTTCAACGAATACGACGAAGCCCGCTACGTGGTCGAATGCATCCAGAGCGCCCATAAAGAGGGCCTGGCCCGCGCTGACATCGCCATTTTGTACCGCTCCAACGCCCAGTCGCGGATTCTCGAAGAAGCCTTGCTGCGCGAGGCAATTCCCTACCGCATCTACGGCGGTCAGCGGTTCTTCGAGCGGGCCGAAATCAAAAACGCCATGGCCTACCTGCGCTTGCTCTCGCAGCCGGGTAACGACGCGGCGCTAGAACGGGTGATTAACGTGCCGGCCCGCGGCATCGGCGAGAAAACCGTCGAGACCATTCGCCAACAGGCGCGTGCCGCCGACTTGTCGATGTGGGCCGCCTGCCAATTGCTGGTGGCCAACAAAGGCTTACCGCCACGGGCGACTGCCGCTGTGGCCGGTTTTCTGGAAACCGTCGCGCTGCTGACCGCCAAGGCGCTGGAAATGCCGCTGGGGCTGATGACCCAAACGGTGATCGAGCAATCGGGGCTGCTGGCCTATCACCGCGAAGAGAAAGGCGAGAAAGCTCAGGCCCGGGTGGAAAACTTGGAGGAACTGGTCAGCGCCGCACGCAACTTCGAGAACGCCGAAATTCAGGAAGAGACCACCCTGCTGGCGGCCTTCCTCGACCACGCCTCTTTGGAGGCCGGCGACACCCAAGCCGCCGAACATGAAGACAGCGTGCAGTTGATGACCCTGCACAGCGCCAAGGGTCTGGAGTTTCCGTTGGTGTTCTTGGTCGGCATGGAAGAAGGCCTGTTCCCGCACAAAATGAGCCTGGAAGAACCCGG
>JAIERD010000122.1 GCA_019747155.1 Pseudomonadaceae bacterium | reverse complement strand
CCACTTGCGGTGGCGGTACCCGGTAGCTGCCGGGCGTTACCGCACGGGCCAGGTAGAGCAGATGAGTGGTGCCTTCACCCGGCACATCGACGGCGGCAACGTAGCGATCGGCGCGAAACTCCTGATGCTTGGGCGCGCTGTTTTGCATCGCTTGCTGCCACTCTTTGACCTCACTGCTGGCATCTTCCAGGCTCGCGGCGCTGTCGCCCAGGTTCTGGTTCTCCAGCTCCAGCCCGGCCGGCAGCAGGTCGATCACCAAGGCATCCGGCACCCGTTGCTTGGCCTGCACGGCTAGATGCACTAGTACTAGATCGCCACTGACCAAGCCCATCACGTCCAACGGTTTACCATCCATGCCCAGATAGTCGCGGCTGATGCTGAGATTCTCACCGCCCACCGCCGGCGCCTGGACCGGGTAACCGGAGATAGTCAGTTGCTGGAACAGACTGTCGTCGCCCAGATTGCGCAGTGTGAGCGGCTCGACCAAGGCGGCGTCATCCAGTTTGATGCCACTGCCTGCATTACTCAGCGGGCGAACAGTGCCGGCCAGCGACAGTTCGGCACGCCAGTCGCTCTCGGGCTTAAGCAGCAAGCCGCGCCCGGCCAGAAACAGCGCATTGCGCTCCTGAGTCGACAAGTACGGCCGACTGGCCAGCTCATCACTGAGGCTGAACAGTCGCTCATCACGACGCTCCGGCAGCAAGTCATGTTCTTGCAGCAAGGCCAGAATCAGCGCCTCATCGCGCAGCACGCTGCCGTAGTCGTGATACCACTGATCGTCGTCACGCTTGACCGCCAAGCCGGCATTCAAGGCATCGTCGGCGCGTGGCTGGTCACCCATTTTCTGCAGGGCCACCGCCAACTGCACCAGCGGCAAACCGGAGCGGGCATCGCTACGCCGCTCATACAAACTGCGCAAGGCACCCAGCGGCGCCTGTTGGCTGCGGGCCAGCACATAACCGGCGTAAGCCTGCACGGCGAAGCGGGTTTGCTCGGCGTTGCTGCTGTAGGCGTCGTCGATCAGGTTGCGCTCCTGCAGGTAACGCAGCAGCCGCTCGTTGGCCTTTTTCAGCGCCTCGGCCGGCACGCCAAAACCCTGCTCGCGGGCGCGCAGCAGGAAGTCGGTGACGTAGGCGGTCAGCCAATATTCCTCATCACCGTCGGCGCCCCATAAGCCGAAACTGCCGTTGTAGCGTTGCATGCTCAGCAGCCGTTCAATGCCAAGCTCGATCGACTTGCGTCGCTCGTCTGCCGGCTCGCCCTTGATGCCTAAGCGTTTGAGGCTGTCGGCATCGGCATACAGCGACGGATACAGGCCGCTGGTGGTCTGTTCCAGGCAGCCATAGGGGTAAGCCTTGAGCGCACGAATCTGCTCGGCCAGGTTCAGCGGCGGTTTGCTCGACAGCGCCAGCAAGGCTTCACGACCAGCCACCTCGAACTGATCGAGGGTGCCCGCCGGCAAGCTCCAGCTGTCGCCCTTGAGCACCGAGCGGAAGCTCTGCACCTTGGCCGGATAGGCCGGGCGCACGCCGATGGTCCACTCGCGACTGAGCGGCGGCAGGTTCTCGCCCGGCAATTCCAGGCCATTGACGCGCACCTTGAGTTTGCCCTGGCCATAGCCACCCAGGGCACGCACCGGGATTTTCAATGTGCTGCGTTGCCCTTGCGCCAACAGCAGCGGCGCCACCTGCTCGCCCGGCGTTTGCGCCAGGCTCAGCTGGCCTTCGGCCGTGAGCTGCACATCGAGGCGCTGCTCGCGGCCCGACAGGTTGCTGACATCCAGCGCCAGGCTGGTTGCGTCGCCACCGGCCAAAAAGCGTGGCGCCGACAGTTCAACCACCAGAGGCGCGGCGACCACCGTTTTGCCCTCGGCCATGCCGTAGCTGTCGTCGCTCCAGGCTTGCGCCATCAGCCGCAGTTCACCGTTAAAGTCAGGGATATTCAGGCTCAGTTCACCCTCACCCTGTTCGTTCAAACTCAGCGGCGCGCTCTGCAGTGCGACTATCAGCACACTGGTGTCCGGCCGCTTGCCGCCCCCAGCCAGCGCTGCGTCACCGCCGAAGGCCAGCTTGGCCATGCGCCCGGTACCGGCCTCAATCAGCTGACCATAAACATCCAGCTGGTCGGCGCCATAAGCCTTGCGGCCAAAGAACGCGGCAAAGGGATCGGGGGTGGCGTACTCAGTAATATTCAAAATCCCCACATCCACCGCCGCCAGCAGCACCTGCACCTGCTTAGGCGTGGAACCGTCGGCGTTCAGGGCTTTGACCTTGACTGTCAGCGGCTGATTGGGGCGGATTTTCTCCGCTGCACTGAGGCTCAGCGCCAGCTTGTGCGGCGCGCGATCCAGCGGCAGATGCAGCAAACCGACCGCCCGTTTCGGGGTGACATTGGCCTTGCGCTCGCCGGGACGAATCACCAAGGCGCTGACATACAGGTCATGCCGCGCCCAGTCTTTGGCGATGGGGATTTCGAAACTTTTGCCCTCGGCCGGCACCGTAATCTCTTGCCACCAGAGCGGACCGTCGGCCGACTCCACCAGCAAATAACCGCTGCCGGCAGCCGGTGGCGTAACGGTGACCGTGGCGGTATCACCATTGTTGTAGGCCGGCTTATCCAGCGCTAACTTGATTTGATCGGGCCGCACCGCACCGCCTTCGGTGTTGTCCTGCCAGCTGTAGCCGGCCCAGAAACGCAGGCTGCTGAGCATGCCAGTAGTTGGGTCTTCCACCTCAACCCGATACGGGCCCCACTCCACCGGGAAGCTGATTTTGGCGGTGCCGCCCTTGGCGACTGTGACGTTTTCTTCGCTGAGGTTCAGGTACTTCTCGTTGAAGTGATAACTCCAGCCATCGTTGTTGGAGAAGTTCCAGTAGTAGTCGCGACGCTCGCGGATCAGCCGCACTTTTAACTGCTCGGCAGCCAACTTGTTACCCTGCGGATCGGCCAGCAACAACTCAAATTCGGCCAGCCCGTTGCTGTCGATTTCTTCGCCATCAAACAACGCGCGCAGCCCCGGCAGTTGCGCCGCTGGCCATACCGGTTGAACGATTCGGCGGGTGATCGGCCGCCCGCCAGACTCTTGCAAACTGGCCTGGACTATCAGTTTGAGCGGCGATTTGACCTCGCCCCACTTGCTTTCGATATTCAGGGTGGCCTGGCCGTCGGCGTCCAGCATGGCCTCGTCCAGATCCAGGTCCTGGCTCAACTCCTCTTCACTGATTGAGCCAAACTGATAGCCCGGCAAGCTGGCTACTGCCTCGCGCAGCGGCCGCACATAGAGCTGGCCGCTGAGGCGATTACCGGCCGCCGGCGCGCCGTAGAGGTAGCGACCCTTGACCTCAAACTCGGCGCTCTCTTGCGGGCTAAAAGGTGTGTCGCGGCCTTTTAGCTCCAGCGCCAGGCGCTCGGGCAAGAAGTCTTCGACCTGAAACTCGTACAGCTGCGGTTTGCCATTACCCAGGTCAAACAGCAGCTGCCAGCGGCCGGTGGGCGCTTCGCTGGCGATCGCCAATTGGTATTGATAGAGCCCGTTGTCGCCGGCTTGCCAGACGAATTTGCGGCTGACTTGCTCATCCGGGCGACGTACCTCGACGTTGACCGGCTGGTTCTTCACCGCATGGCCATCGGCATCGCGCAGCAAGGCGTTGAGCAGCACGGTTTCGCCGGGGCGATAGAGATCGCGCGGGCCAAACACAAAAAACTGCTGGGGCTGCGACTGCGGCCCGGCGATATCGAACTCGGCCAAGTCCAGCGCCGCGCCATTCAAACGCAACAAGCTGGTTTGCGCGCCCTGCTGGGCCAGCAGCACTTCGGCCTTGGCTGGCAGCGCCAGTTCGGCGTGCCCGGCGCCATCGGTCTGCCCCTCAACCAGCAACCGGCCTTCACCGTCGAGCAGTTGCAACTGCACCTTGGCCAGGGCTTTGCCGCCTTCCAGCGCCTGAGTGAATACGTCCAAACGCTGCTGATAGCGGTGCGCCGACAAGCCGATGTCGCTCAGGGTGAACAACGTCGCCGGGGTCGAGTAGTTGTAGCTACCGGCTTGGCGCATCACCGCCAGGTACACGCCGGGCTGCTTGAAAGGCTCCAGACCGGTGATCGGCAGCAGCAGGGTTTCCCGAGTGTTGCGCGCCGGGTTCAAATCGAAACGGCCGCTGTAGACCAGGTCGGCCATCGGCAACAATTCATCGGCCACGTAGTATTCCAGGCTGGTGCGCCTCTCCCACTGGCTGAGAAAGGCCGGCAGTGCCTGCGGTTTGATCCGGAAGAACTCGACGTTGACCTTGTCGACATTCAGGGCGATCACCGGCAGGCCTTCGGCCAAGCGGGTCGGCAGCAAGGAGCCGCGACTGGCGAAACCGACACTGGCTTGCAGGTCGCGGGTTTCCAGTTGGCTGATCTGCTCTTTGGCCAGGGTCGCGGCATTCACCCCGCGCAGGCCGGCATCCACCGTCAGCACCAGTTTGCGCTGCGGCTCCAGATGGCGCAGGCGCAGCTCCATGAGGTTATCCGCCAGCTCCCAGGCGCCATCGACCTTGCCATTTTTGCTGTCGACCAGATGCAGCTTGCTGGCGAAATCCTGCTCGGGATCGAGCGGCACGCCGAAGGTTACCGACAGCGCGCTGGCGCCATCCAGCTGCACCTCGGAGACGTCCACCACCTCCAGCGGTTTGCCGGCGTAGCGCTGGGCCAGGGCGCCAAGATCCTGTTGCGCGCTGGCCGGTGCCGTTTGCGCGGCGGGCGCGGCCGCGTGCTCGGGGGTGGAGGAGTCACAAGCACTGAGCAGGCTCATCAGCAGAGCCAGAAGCAATCCATTCTTCGCCATTGCGGCATCTCACAGAGGGGGACGGTGGGCCAACACTATAGCCGAGGCGCACCTTAGTCTGGCAGTCGCGCATGGGTAAACAGCGACTTGCGCACAACCCACTTGTTGCGCGCACGCCCGGCAGGAGGGGCTTTAGCCGCGACCCGCGCAGTCAAGCCGCCGAGCGATCCAGGCCGCGTATAAAGCGCAGGCCCCGTCGCGGCTAAAGCCCCTCCTACAAAAGCCCTGCTCGCAGGTCTATTGGTGTTTCTCTGGAGCACCCAAGATGACTTATGCCGGCCGCATAACCGAGCGCAGTAGTTTTCATCTGACCTGTATAGTTCCGTGCTGTTCTGGAGTTTTGTATGTCCTGGTTACTCGATGCCTGGCGGCACCGCCCCACCCATCAACGGGTCTGGGCGCTGGCCGCGCCGATGCTGCTGTGCAATTTATCGGTGCCGCTGGTGACCCTGGTCGACAGCGCCGTGGTCGGCCATTTACCCGAGGCCCAGCAACTGGCGGCGGTGGCGATTGGCGGCAGTTTGTACGGCCTGCTGGTCGGCCTAATGGGCTTTTTACGGATGGGCACCAGCGGTTTTAGCGCCCAAGCCTGCGGGCGCGGTGACGGCGCGCAGCTACGGCAAACCCTGCTACAAGGGCTGCTGCTGGCCCTCGGTTGGGCGCTGCTGCTGGGGCTGCTGAGCATGCCGTTCAGCGACCTGGCACTGAGTTTGATGCAACCCTCGGCGCAACTGGATGAACTGGCCCGCAGCTATTTCTACATCCGCATGCTGGGCCTGCCGGCGGCGCTGGCCAATTACGCGCTGATTGGCTGGTTACTGGGCACCCAGAATGCGCGGGCACCCCTGCTGATCATGTTGGCGACCAACCTGCTGAACGCGCTGCTGTCGATCGTCTTGGTACTGGGCTTTGACTGGGGCGTAGCCGGCGCAGCACAAGCCGCAGTAATTGCCGAATACAGCGGCCTACTGCTCGGGCTCTGGCTGACTCGTCGCGCGCTGCGGCAATTCCCCGGCCAGGCCAACTGGCGCGCCTTGCGCCACTGGCTGAACTGGCGACCGCTGCTGGCGCTGAATCGGGACATTTTAATCCGCACCCTGGCGCTGCACCTGGTGTTCTTTTTACTCACCGTACAAGGCACGCGCCTGGGCACCAGCACCGTGGCCGCCAATGCCTTGCTGATCAACGGACTGATGCTCACTGCCTTTGCCCTGGATGGCTTGGCCAATGCCGTCGAAGCCTTGTGCGGCCATGCCATCGGCGCCCGCGACGGCCTGGCGCTACGCCGCACTCTGGTGGTCGCCGGCGGTTGGTCGGTATTGCTCAGCCTGCTGTTTGCCGTGGCACTGCTGCTCGGTGGGCAGCTGTTTATCAATCTGCAAAGCGACATCGCCAGCGTGCGCGCCGTGGCCTACAGCTATGTGCCTTATTTGGCCGCGCTGCCCTTGCTGTCGGTGTGGAGCTACCTGCTCGACGGCTTGTTTATCGGCGCCACCCGCGCCCGGGAAATGCGCGACGCCATGCTGCTGGCCGTGGGTTTGAGCTTGCCCTTGGCCTGGGCGCTGCAGGGCTACGGCAACCACGGTCTGTGGCTGGCGCTGCTGGCCTTTATGCTGCTGCGCAGCCTGACCCTGGCGGGCTTTGCCTGGCGCTTGACGCGTGCGGGTGCCTGGCTGGCAGCTCGCTGAGGATTGCCTGCCCCTTCATCCCCAAGCCGCGCTTGACCTTGCCACCATGGTAAGCATGATCCTAAACGTCTGCCGCTCAGCCCTTGGAGAAACTCGATGATACGTCGCACCTTCCTCACTCATGCCCTCGGCGTCGGCGGCCTGGCGCTGCTGCCCGGTTGGTTGCGCGCTGCCAGCATGGACCACGACATGGCCGCGATGGGCGACATGCCGGGCATGGACCACAGCCTGCCGGCCGCGCCGACGTTGGCCGCCCTAGATGCGCTACCCCGGGGCGCGACCTTGCGCGAGCTGCCCAAGCTGGCCAACCGCAGCAAGCTGCTCGGTGAATTTAAAGGCGAGTTGATTGCCGCGCCGGTTCAGGTCGAACTGCTGGCCGGCCAACCAACCAGCTTCTGGGCCTACAACGGCAGCCTGCCTGGCCCGTTGATCGAGGTGCGTGAAGGCGACCGCGTGCAGATCCGCTTTATCAACCAGCTCAGCCAACCCGGCACTATTCACTGGCACGGCCTGCCGGTGCCGCCCGAGCAGGACGGCAACCCCCACGACCCGGTGCCGCCGGGTGGCGAGCGCACCTACAGTTTCAACCTGCCCAAGGGTAGCGCCGGCACTTACTGGTATCACCCGCACCCCCACGGCCATACCGCCGAACAAGTGTTTCGTGGGCTGGCCGGAGCCTTTATCGTGCGCGCTGCGGATGATCCGCTGGCGGCTATGCCTGAGCGGCATTTGCTGATCTCCGACCTCAAGTTGAATGCCGATGGCAGCATCCCAGACAACGACAACAACGACTGGATGAACGGCCGCGAAGGTCAGTTTGTGCTGATCAACGGCCAGCACCAGCCGACTATTCAACTGCACGGCCCCGAGCGCTGGCGCATTTGGAACGCCTGTAGCGCGCGCTACTTAAAGTTGTCTCTGGCGGGCTATAAGGTCAGCTTGGTTGGCACCGACGGCGGCCTGATCGAGCAGCCGCAAGAGCTGCAAGAAATCCTCCTTGCCCCGGCCGAGCGCATCGAACTGATCGTCCAGCCGCGCGCCCAAGGCGGCCAAGTGGCGCTGACCGCCGAGGTCTATGACCG
>JAIERD010000245.1 GCA_019747155.1 Pseudomonadaceae bacterium | reverse complement strand
GCCGTGCCGAGAACCAGAACGAGCAACCAGATAACGAACATGCAAGTACTCCATGAGGGCAGCGGACTATGGCCCGCCGGCATGAGCGTAGTCGGCACCGATAGCGGGTGGCGACGAGGGAGGTAAACGCTTGAAGCGGCGATTGCGGCAGAATTAACGTTAAGCAATCTGTGGTTGTTGCGGTGAACGAATCGGGAGACTTTGCACGCGGCGCCGCTGTGGCGAATCCGCGCGCTACCTGAATACTGACCGGGCAACGGGCGTAGAGTTCGCTAATTGCGCACTCTAGGCATTCGCCACTGCGATAACGGGGCGCTGCAGTGGCCCTTTGTCACGCTTTGCCGAGCGGCTTTACCGGTGGCTGATTTGCTGGCACCGATGAGTCGCTCGGCGCGTGGCTGGTTGCAATTAGGCGCCCGAGCCCCTATTTAGAGTGTCCCTCTCTCTCGGCGCGCGCATTCATGAGTTCTGCTCTGTCCATCCGGCAGCTGACCAAGACCTACGGCAACGGTTTCCAGGCCCTCAAGGGGATTGATCTGGACGTGGCCGAGGGCGATTTCTTCGCCTTGCTCGGCCCCAACGGCGCCGGCAAGTCCACCACCATCGGCATTCTCTCGACCCTGGTGAATAAAACCAGCGGCTCGGTGAATGTCTTCGGTCATGACCTGGATAAGTCGCCCTCGGCGTTGAAGCGCTGTTTGGGTGTGGTGCCGCAAGAATTTAATTTCAATCAGTTTGAAAAAGCCTTCGACATAGTCACCACCCAAGCCGGTTATTACGGCATTCCACTGAAGCTGGCACGGGCGCGGGCCGAGCAATACCTGACGCAGCTGGGCCTGTGGGATAAGCGTAATGAGCCATCACGGATGCTTTCGGGCGGCATGAAGCGGCGCTTGATGATTGCTCGGGCCTTGGTCCATGAGCCGCGCTTGTTGATTCTCGATGAGCCGACCGCCGGGGTGGATATTGAGCTACGCCGCTCGATGTGGGGCTTTCTCACTGAACTAAATGAGGCGGGCACCACCATCATTTTGACCACTCATTACCTGGAGGAGGCCGAGCAGCTATGTCGCAACATAGCCATCATCGATCACGGGCGAATTGTTGAGAACACCAGCATGCGCGCGCTGCTGGGCAAGTTGCATGTGGAGACTTTTTTGCTCGATTTGAAAGCCCCTCAGTTGTTCGTACCACAGCTGCGCGGCTACCCGGCGCAGTTGCTCGATGCGCAAACGCTTGAGGTGCAGGTCGATAAAGATCAGGGCATCACCGAGTTGTTTGCCCAGCTGGCTGCGGCCAATGTTGAGGTGCTCAGCCTGCGCAACAAAAGTAATAGGTTGGAAGAGTTGTTCGTCTCCCTGGTGGAAAAAAACCTGTCGCCGGAGGCGCTATGAACTCGCTGTTCAGCAATGCTGACCTGCGGGCGAACCTGATCGCCCTGCAGACCATCGTCTACCGTGAGATTCGCCGCTTTATGCGGATCTGGCCGCAAACCTTGCTGCCGCCGGCCATCAGTATGGCGCTGTATTTTGTGATTTTTGGCAATCTGATCGGTCGGCAAATTGGCGACTTAGACGGCTTTAGTTACATGGATTACATCGTGCCTGGGCTGATCATGATGTCGGTGATTACCAACGCCTACAGCAATGTGGTGTCGAGTTTTTTCAGCAGTAAGTTTCAGAAGTCGGTAGAGGAATTGCTGGTTTCGCCGGTATCGCCCCATGTGATTTTAATTGGCTATGTAATCGGCGGGGTGTTGCGAGGCTTGGCGGTGGCGTTGATCGTGACCTTGCTGTCGCTGTTTTTCACCAAAATGCAGGTGCATCACCTCGGGATCACCATTTTGGTCATCACCCTAACCGCCTGTATTTTTGCCTTGGGCGGTTTTATCAATGCGGTGTATGCGCGCAATTTTGATGATATTTCGATTATTCCGACCTTCGTACTGACGCCACTGACCTATTTGGGCGGGGTGTTTTACTCGATCCATATGTTGCCGCCGTTTTGGCAGGCGGTGTCGCTGGCCAATCCGATTCTGCACATGGTCAATGCCTTTCGTTACGGGATTCTCGGTGTGTCTGATCTGAGTATCGGTGTGGCCATTGGGCTGATGTCGCTGACTGCTGTGCTGCTCTATTGGCAGTGCATTCGCCTGCTGATCAGTGGTCACGGCATGCGCCAGTAGCGCGCTAATGCAGACTGTCTGAAAACTACTGCGCTCGGTTATGCGGCGTTAAAAACAGGCTCAGACAGTGGGCTTGCCCGCTGAACGCACTTTAGTGCGGCCCGGAGGGCGAGCGAAGTGAGTACTGCTCATTTACAACTCGTAAACTCGGCTCGGGCATCCTGCTTCGCCCTACCTCCTGCATCCATGCAGTCGTCCGCGTCCTCGCCTGTTTTGACTGCGCTTCGCTTGCCCTACGGGTCAACCTTCGGTTGTTACTCCGCTCCGCTTCGCTGTGTTGCGCCTTGCCTAACCTTCGCTCGCTACGTTTTCACCCAGCCTGAATGGCTAGTGTTGTGGGCGGGTTGCGCGCGGCGCTGAAAACAGCCGGCAAATTGGATACAATCGTCGCCTGTTCAGATTTGGAACTCCTCTCATGCATCCCGCCGCAGAACACTCACCGCTGGGCAAAGCCAGCGAATATGTCGCCACTTACACCCCGGCGTTGCTCTTTCCGATTCCGCGCGCGGCAAAATGGGCGGAGCTGGGCTTAACCGCCCAGACGCTGCCGTACCAGGGCATCGATCTGTGGAACTGCTATGAGCTGTCTTGGCTGACCCCGTCGGGCAAGCCGGTGGTGGCCATTGCTGAGTTTGCGATTCCCGCCGACTCGCCGAATATCATCGAGTCGAAATCCTTCAAGCTGTATCTCAACTCACTGAACCAAAGCGTATTTGCCACACGCGATGATTTGGCGGCGGTGCTGCAGCGCGATCTGTCCGGCGCTGCCGGTGCGCCCGTTGCGGTGCAGTTGCGCAGTTTGGCGGAGGTTGAGGTCGAGGGCATTGCGCGCCTGCCCGGTGTTTGTATCGACGAGCTGGAGGTGCTCATCGAGGACTACAGCCAGCCGCAGCCAGAGCTATTGCGCTGTGAGCCGGGGCGGGTGATTAGCGAGTCGCTGCACAGCCATTTGTTGCGTTCTAACTGCCCGGTCACCGGTCAGCCAGATTGGGGCACTGTGGTGGTCGAGTACGAAGGGGCTGCTTTGGATCACGGCAGTTTCTTGCGTTATCTAGTGAGTTTTCGTCAGCATGCCGATTTTCATGAGCAGTGTGTCGAGCGGATATTTCTTGATCTGCAGCGCTTGCTTAAACCGCAAGCATTAACGGTGTATGCCCGCTATTTGCGTCGCGGCGGTTTGGATATCAACCCGTACCGCAGCATGTCCGCCGTACAGGCGGACAATCGGCGCTTGGTGCGGCAATAAGCCAGTCCACCTACCTGCGCTGGGCATTAGATGCCCATATTGGCCAAGCTTTGGACGATATTGCGCAAGGTTGCGGCAAGGGTTGGGTGCTCGGCCTCGAAGCGCTCAACGGCAAGATTGACCCCGTCGGTCAGTGAGGCGCTCGGCTTGTTGCTGACCCCGAGGAGCAGTTGCTGGTCGATTTCCTGCATAAGCGCGCTCAGCTCTGCGCGTTCGGCGTCGCTGAGTGACGGCTTTTGCACCAGTTGATTACGAAGCTCTTGCAGTTGCTGCTGCAGATGTGCAGGCATAACGGTCTCCCTGAGTAAAACTTAAGTACTTACGAGACAGCGTGACAAATTGCGCTGCCTACTTACAGACTAAGCCAAACGCGGCATTCTTGTCTGATCCGAGTCAAGGCGGGGCCGATCGCGCGGATGGATTCACATCAATTTGTTGCTGCCTAACTAGCTGCTGCAGGCTTTATACTTGCCCGCAGGATAACTGGCTGCGCGGCCGGTGAATGACACAGTGGAGTAAATGACTATGGCTCTAATAGCTGCAAATTTGGCTCAGCAACTGGGCAAACTGATTGCCTGCGTCGGGGTGGCATTACTGCCATTGATGGCGCAAGCCGCCAGCGAAAATGATCCCTGGGAGAGCTTTAATCGCCCGGTGTTCACCTTCAACGATACCCTCGATACCTATGCGCTTAAGCCGTTGGCGCAAGGCTATCAGGCGGTCACGCCGCAGTTTCTTGAAGATGGCGTGCATAACATGTTCAGTAACGTCGGCGATGTCGGCAACCTGGTGAATGACCTGCTGCAAGGCAAGGTGCATGCGGCGGGTGTTGATACCAGTCGGTTGATTTTTAATACCACCTTCGGCTTGTTGGGCTTTTTTGATGTGGCCAACAAGATGGATTTGCGCAAAAGCGATGAAGATTTCGGTCAGACCTTTGGTGTTTGGGGAGTGGGCAGCGGCCCTTATCTGATTTTGCCACTGCTCGGCCCGAGCACTGCGCGCGACGCCGTCAGCAAGATTCCCGACAGCCTGCTGCAACCTTATCCGTACATCAGCGACGTGCCGGCACGTAACAGTATTCACGCACTGAATGTAATCGATACCCGTGCCAGCCTGCTTTCCGCAGAGAAGTTGATCACCGGTGATAAATACGTATTTATTCGTAATGCCTATTTGCAGAATCGCGAATTTAAAGTCACCGATGGTCAGGTGGTCGATGATTTTTAAGTGTTTTTGATACAAACAATTAAGGCGGCCTAGGCCGCCTTAATTGTTTTCAGTGGAGGGTTATCCTCAGCTCATCGATAAAATAGTGAGCCCCAGCGATTGTCGACCGTCGCCTAAGTCGATGACGCGCACGACCTCGGTTTGCGCATCCAGGCCGGATAATTTGTCGTGGTCGGAGGCGATGTGAACCTTTACCTGTTGGCCCATTACCAGGTTGCTGGTGGCCTCTACCTGCATGCCAGTGCTGGAAAGATCGAGGCAGCGCGCCGGAGTTTCTTGGCCGTCATGGAGCAGGGTGACTGAGGCTTCCATTTGCATGCGGATGTAGTCGCGTTTCTCGCTATAGACACGATCAATTCGGCTCATAAATCCTTTCCTCTTGTTCTATGGGCTGCTCTGCAAACGTTCTTATAACCCCCCGTGATTTGAGGTGTAAAGACGTTGTGCGACGATCGGCTCAGGCTTGAACCGCTCGGCAGATGGGAGTACCTTCTGCGCCTTGAAGTTAAGCCTCGCTAACGCACCAGCGCCCGCGCCTTGGTGCCAATTTTAACTCGTCCCCGGCGTTGTTTGCCTGGATAGCCAATGCACAATTCCAGTGCCACGCTGCTGATCATTGATGACGACGACGTCGTCCGAGCGAGCCTTGCGGCCTACCTCGAAGACAGCGGTTTTAACGTTCTGCAGGCCACCAATGGATTGCAGGGGCTTGAGGTGTTTGAGCGCGAGCAGCCTGATCTGTTGATTTGCGATTTGCGCATGCCGCAGGTCGATGGTCTTGAGCTGATCCGCCGCATTACCGCCCTTGGGGTGCAAACCCCGATCATCGTGGTGTCCGGTGCAGGCGTGATGAGTGATGCCGTTGAGGCGCTGCGGTTGGGCGCTGCCGACTATCTGATTAAACCCTTGGAAGATCTGGCGGTCCTTGAGCACTCGGTGCGCAGGGCCTTGGATCGCTCGCAGCTGCGGTTAGAGAATCAGCGCTATCGCGACCAGCTTGAGGCGGCCAATCAAGAGCTACAGGCCAGTTTGAGCTTGCTGCAAGAAGACCAAAAAGCCGGCCGGCAAGTGCAGATGAATATGCTGCCGGAAACACCCTGGCTGGTTGATGGCTTGCAGTTTGCGCACCAGATCATTCCTTCGTTGTATTTGTCCGGCGACTTTGTCGACTACTTTCGACTCGATGAAAACCGCGTAGCCTTTTATTTGGCCGATGTTTCCGGGCACGGGGCTTCGTCCGCGTTTATCACCGTGCTGCTTAAATTCATGACCACCCGCCTGCTGTACGAATCGCGGCGTGGTGGTGTGTTGCCACCGTTTAAGCCTTCCGACGTTTTAGTCCATATCAATCGCAGCTTGCTTAACTGCAAGCTGGGCAAGCACGTCACCATGATTGGTGGGATAGTCAACGTGCAGGCGCGTACGCTGACCTACAGTATTGGTGGTCATTTACCGCTGCCGGTACTCTTTAGCCAAGGTCAGGCGCAGTATCTAACTGGGCGCGGATTGCCGGTGGGCTTGTTCGATGAGGCCACTTATCAGGATCACACGATCGAGCTGCCCGACTCATTCAGCTTAACGTTGCTTTCGGACGGTATTTTGGACTTGTTACCCGGCGATACCTTGAAAGAAAAAGAAGCGCAGCTGCCTGAGTTGATCAGTGCTGCGGGCGGTACTTTGGACGGCCTGCGCAAAGCCTTTGGGCTGGCCAAGCTCGGTGAGATGCCGGATGATATTGCCTTGCTGGTGATGAGCAGGAACCTTGCATGAGTAGCGGTAAAATCCAATTTGCCGAGCAAAGCGGCACCTTTGTGTTGAAGTTTGTCGGTGAGGTGCGCCTGACCCTGTGTTCGGCGCTGGACACCACCATTGAGCGAATTTTCACTGCGCTGAATTTCTCCGCGATCGTGATCGATCTGACCGAAACCCGCAGCATCGACAGCACCACCCTGGGCTTGCTGGCCAAGTTGTCGATTCTTTCGCGGCAGAAAATCGGCTTATTGCCGACCGTGGTCACCACCCACGAAGACATCACGCGCTTACTGCAGTCGATGGGCTTCGATCAGGTGTTTAATATCGTCGATACGCCGCTGCCGTGCCCCGAGTGCTTAGCCGATTTGCCCTCGCAGGATCAGTCGGAAGAAGTGGTGAAGGCCAAGGTGCTTGAGGCGCACCGCATTCTGATGGGTCTCAATGAGTCCAATCGCGAAGCTTTCCACGATTTGGTCAGCGCCCTCGAGCGTCAGCACTGATTGGGTTGTTGGCAGCAACTTGAACGCTAGAAACAACGGGTGACAGCCAAAAGCTGTCGCCCGTTGTGCGTTTAGGGTGGGTTTTTAGGCTTGGTTGGCGAGCAGTACTTCGAGTTTTTCTTGGTCGCGGGCAAACAAGCGAATGCCTTCGGCAAGTTTCTCGGTGGCCATGGCATCTTCGTTCATAGCCCAGCGGTACTGGCTTTCGTTCAGATTTTGCCGCGCTTCGCCGGGGTTGCCGGGCTTAAGTAAGCGGGGCAGTGGGGCCTGCTCGTCGGCGAGTTTTTGCAGCAATTCCGGGCTGATGGTCAGGCGGTCGCAACCGGCCAGCTGCTCAATTTGCCCGAGGTTGCGAAAGCTCGCGCCCATCACCACGGTGCCGTAGTCATTGGCCTTGTAGTAGTTGTAAATGCGCGTTACCGACTGCACGCCTGGGTCTTCGGCGCCAACAAAGTCGCGACCTTCGGCTTTTTTGTACCAGTCATAAATGCGCCCGACGAAGGGTGAAATCAAAAACACCCCGGCGTCGGCGCAGGCGGCCGCTTGAGCAAAAGAGAACAGCAAGGTGAGGTTGGTTTGAATGCCGCTGCGTTCGAGTTGCTCGGCGGCTTTGATGCCTTCCCAGGTGGCAGCAACCTTGATCAGTACGCGCTCGCGGCC